>NZ_JAHLQD010000043.1:0-44580 GCF_018918225.1 Roseburia sp. MSJ-14 | reverse complement strand
CGTTCGACTTGCATGTGTTAAGCACGCCGCCAGCGTTCATCCTGAGCCAGGATCAAACTCTCTAAAAAAGTTTTTCCTAACCAGAATCTTTTCTGGCTTACTGTTTTAAGGTCGCATCTATAGATGCTGTCCTGCAAAAAATTCTGTCAGTTCTTGCTGACTCTTCCGCCTTATCAGGCGAAAACTCTTAGAATCTTTCAAGGTTGTTTCACTGTTCAGTTATCAAGGTTATTTCTTTTGCTGTCTCAAGCGACAACTTCTATATCTTATCACAGTCATTCGCTTTTGTCAACAACTTTTTTTATTTTTTGAAGTTTTGTATTTTTCAGACTGTTTTCTCTGATACAAAGTTCTTCATGTTTTTGCCGCCGTTCCCAGCGGCGAAGATTATAATATCATGTTTGTATTCACCTGTCAACACTTTTTGACAACAATTTTTCTTTCTTTTTTCAATCCATTTTTCTTTCCATAGATATGGGGGTCTGAACTCATCAAGACCCCCATATCTATTATAAAATCACATGCATTAATATGTACTCTATTAAATTGTTTTCATATATTAGTTTCAAAAATGCATTTTGATTAATATCGTTTAGTAATCCCTGACACATTTCACTGCTTTTGCATAATGTAATTGCAAAAAACATCAGCCATACAATCAGAATACCTTCTATGGCTCCCGCTATTGTTCCGCCCAAATGATTCATGGCGTTTAAAACAGGTAGTTTGGTTACCAAGTCTAACATATTAATTAGAATACGCAGAACTAGTAACACTATAATAAATGTGACTACACAAGCTATTATATTTATAATAATTCCTGCCACATAATTTCCTATTTCTTCATAAATTCCGCTTTGCTCCAACACACCATCTGTTGCCTGTGCTGCTTTTTGCCTAATCATATCCTGCCATTCCTGGGGCAACTCTATTCCGGCTATTTGAATTGGTTCCTGACTTTGCGCTTCCTGTCCTACTTCATTTTGTACTTTTCCCTTTACACTTTCTACACACTTTTCCTGTATATTTTCATATACGGGAGTTTTTTCTAAAATTTCCGAAACATATGGAGATAGCCATGACGCTAATCCAATGGTAAGAATTATCGATATCAGCGAAAAAACTACGCGTACAAATCCTTTTATATAACCATGCAGGGTAAATCCTGCCAGTATTATCACTACAACTGCAAATAAAACACTCATTTCCACTTTTATTTTAATCTCACTTTCTGCGTTTCTTTATCCATCATAAAAATGTATTCTGTACTGTTCTTGGTGGAAAATACTTTCCAAATACTTTTTTCAAAATTAGAATGAAACTTACGTTTTCCTTTCAAATTATAAATAGAACATTCTAATTCATTGCGAACACAAATTTCATCGTTTTCAAGGAACCCTACTTCGCTGTAATTCATATCCAGATTTTGCGTCATTTCTTCTGTCCCGCGCAAATTATACACACTTATTCGATACGTTTCCTTTTCGTTATCATTATTAAATACAAACCCTATATACGCTTCATTATAAAAGATACTATGTATTTCTTGTTTTAGTGATATTTCTTTTTTTACCTGTGGTTTCTGAGTTCCTTCAAATATAATAGCTTCTTCATCTCCAAAGGCTACCATCACATCATTGGTAAGGAATTCTACTTTTGGAAAAATCACATCTGAATAAGAATATGTTCCTACAATATTGTCGATTTCATTCTGCCCTACGGAGCCGAAATTATAAAATGTAATGGTATTTTTTACGGTTCCTTCGTTCATATTCAATTGGGAAACTGCCATTTTCCTTCCGTCATTGGACAGTGCTATATCTAATGGATATCCGCTATTTTCCGTGTGTACTTCTCCTTCTGCCAAAAAAGTTCCTTCTTTATCATATAGCTGCAAATACCCAGTTCCTTCTTGTTCCATTAAAATCGCAACGGTTCCCTGGTTTGCCACTCGCACTCTCTGTATGGGCATTGTGGTTTCAATTTCTCCACTTTTCCCCTTGGTATTCATAATATAGATTTTATTCCCTTTTTTCTCTGCAATGGCAACATACCCCTCGCAAATATCTACCATAGGGGACTGCATTTCATAGGTTTGATTCCAGATCAACTGATTTTTCTCATCAATACAGGTTGCTCCATCTTTTCCATATTTCAAAATTTTTCCTGCAAAAGAAACAAATTGTGTTCCTGCGGAATCTTCTCTTTCTACACTATTTATTACTTCATATTTTGAATAAACCTTGGATTGAAAATAGAAATACACTGCTGTCACTATAAGCAGTACCAGCACTACTGCTACACATATCCATTTTAATATTTTTCTTCGATGGGCACGAATCTTCTCATGCATTTCTTCTATGTCTGACTGCACCACTCGACATGTCTCTTCTGCCAAAACTGCACCTCCAAAATTACACTTGCATTTATTATAACGCATTTTCTTTGTCTGTGCATTAAAAATTGTTTATGGTAATAGCAATTTCTGTCCTGCCTGAATTTGGTTTCCGTTGGTAATTCCGTTAGCCTGACACAGTGCCGCCACTTTTGATTTGTCTTGATAAAGCTTTAAACAAATGGATTCTAAGGTATCTCCCGGCTGAACAATATAATATTGGGGTTCTGTTGTAGCTTGTTCCGGTTGCTGCGGGGCTGCCGCACTTGACGCATCTGCCGGTTGCTGTGGGACTGCCGCACTTGATGTATCTGTCGGTTGCTGTGGGACTGCCACACTTGATGCATCTGCCGGTTGTTGCGGAGTTTCTGCACCAGACGCATCTGTCGGTTGCTGTCCCGGCTGCTGTTGTTGGGTTTCTATGGTTGACTGGTCTGTTTGCTGCTGGTTTTCTCCTTCTTCTAATGGGGTCACTTCTGATGCTATATTTTTTACAACCAAATCCTTCTTCTCTTCCTCTCCTGTTTTCATCACTGACAACACATTTTCTACTTTTTGCATTTTTTGATAATTATTGATAGTGGCTGCTCCTACCATTACAAATGCTACTGCAAAAAAAGACACTGCTGTATACAAAAATCTTTTGTTTTTTCGTTCTACCTTATGTCCTCGCTTTTCTAACATAATGTGCCGATAGTTTTGCAGTGCTTTTTCTGCTTCTGAAACAGGTTCTTCTAAACTGCTTTTTACAAATATTTTTTCCGTTCCCTGCGCAATTTCTTTATGAAGTTCTTCCCATTCTGAGGGCTTTTCTTTTTCTTCATCCTCTTCTTCATTCACCACCATAATTGGTGCACTTTCCCGTTTTCTTATCATATACTCTTGCATGGCAATATTTTTCTCGTAATATATGTAATATCCTTCTCTTTTCTGCAAATACCCTTGTTCATAAACGTAAAATGTTTCTTCGTCCTCTTGTGCATCCATTAACATCAGTACTTTATCTCTGCCCGCAAAGTATTTACGATGAGCTGATTCAATGCTTGGCGAAAGATGCATTGCTTCTCCCTGTTCTCCCACAAACCACCCCACAATGTTTGATTCTTTAAAATATTCCTGACTTTCCACACATATGTATTTCCAAAAACTTTCGTCTAAATATATACCGTCAAATCGAAACATTGCTTGTCCACACTCAATTGCTCCTTGAATAAAGGTATAGCGCATATCTTTATTCGTAAAACTTTTTCCCATCAGTACTGCCGCCGCCTTTTGCCTGGACTTTGCCTGATTTTGCAAATAGGTATATACATAGTCTTCCATGTATATTTTATGTCGCCCGCGTGGAGTTCCTACTTGTCGAATATTTTTCGGCAATTTTATTTCTTGTTCTTCTTGTTCATTTTCCTTGCAAATAATTTCTATCATGTTATCACCTCATTTTTTGTCCATGGTAACACACTCTTTTTGCAGTTTTTGAAAATTTGTGTCTCGATTTTCAAGAAGATTTCGTCCTCCTTTGTCAGAATTCTTTTTCAGGCATCAAAAAAAGACTTTCCACAACATTTTCTGTTGTAGAAAGTCCTTACTTTTATTGGATTATTTCAAAAAAGCTTTTACTTTTTCGCAGATTCCATTGGCATCTAATCCGTATTTTTCAATTAGTTTTACTGCCGGACCTGACTCTCCGTAAACATCATTAATTCCAATTTTGTATACTGGAGTTGGTGCTTTTTCACACAGGCAATCACATACTGCACTTCCTAATCCGCCGATTACAGAATGTTCTTCTACCGTTACCACTTTTCCTGTTTTCTTTGCGGATTCTGCAATAATATCACCATCTAACGGCTTAATCGTATGAATATTAATTACTTCTGCATCAATTCCTTCTGCCGCTAACTTTTCTGCTGCTGCTAAGGATTCTGATACACAAAGACCTGTTGCTACAATCGTAACATCTTTTCCTTCTTTTAATAATACACCTTTTCCAATTTCAAATTTATAGTCTGGGCGATCATTGATAACCGGAACTGCTAGACGACCAAATCTCAAATATACCGGACCATCTAATTCGTAAGCTGCTTTTACTGCTGCTCTTGCTTCTACATCGTCGGATGGATTGATTACAATCATTCCCGGAATCGTACGCATTAAAGCAATATCTTCGTTACACTGATGAGTTGCTCCATCTTCTCCTACAGAAATTCCTGCATGAGTTGCTCCGATTTTTACATTTAAGTGTGGATAACCTACGGAGTTTCTTACCTGTTCAAATGCTCTTCCTGCTGCAAACATTGCAAAGGAGCTTGCAAATGGAACCTTTCCGGTTGCTGCGAGTCCTGCTGCAATTCCTATCATGTTGCATTCTGCAATTCCGCAGTCAATATGACGCTCCGGAAATTCTTTTTTAAAGATTCCTGTTTTGGTAGCTTCTGCAAGGTCAGCATCTAAGACTACCAGATTTTCATGCTCTTTTCCTAATTCTACCAGTGCATTTCCGTAACTTTCTCTGGTTGCAATCTTCTTTACTTCTGACATAATGCTTCACCTGCTTCCTTCAGTTCTTTCATAGCTATTTCATACTGTTCATCGTTTGGTGCTTTTCCATGCCATCCGGCCTGGTTTTCCATATAGGAAACACCTTTTCCTTTTACAGTTTTCATAATAATTGCTGTTGGCATTCCCTTGGTCTGTCTTGCTTCTTTAAATGCTGCACGAAGTTCATCAAAGTTATTGCCATCCGCTACATTGATTACATGGAAATTAAATGCTTTAAACTTTTCATCAATCGGGTATGGAGAACATACTTCGTCTACCTTACCGTCAATCTGTAAACCATTGTTGTCTACAATTGCTACGAAGTTATCCAGTTTACGGAATCCTGCAAACATAGCTGCTTCCCAAACCTGTCCTTCCTGAATCTCTCCATCGCCTAACAATGTGTATACACGATAACTGTCACCACTTAATTTTGCAGAAAGTGCCATTCCTGCTGCAACGGAGATTCCTTGTCCCAAGGAACCACTGGACATATCGATTCCCGGCGTGTGTTGAAGACATGGATGTCCCTGCAAATGAGAACCAATATGACGTAATGTCTTTAAATCCTCTACCGGAAAATATCCTCTATTTGCCAGTGTTGCATAAAGTCCCGGTGCTGTGTGTCCCTTTGACAACACAAAACGGTCACGGTCTTCTTTCTTTGGATTCTTCGGATCAATATTCATTTCCTCGAAGTATAAGTAAGTAAACAGTTCTGTTGCAGATAAAGATCCACCCGGATGTCCAGCCTTAGCTGCGTGAACTCCGGTAAGAATACCTTTTCGGACTTCATTTGCAATCTTTTGAAGTTCTAAATTTTCCATGATTTTCTCCTTTAAAATAACTATATTTCTGTTCTTCCTTCCAGCGCGCGTAATAATGTCATTTCATCAATGTATTCCAAATCTCCACCAACCGGAACGCCACTGGCGATTCTGGAAACTTTAATACCAGTTGGCTTTATGAGCTTACTGATATACATGGCTGTAGTTTCACCTTCTAAGCTGGAATTGGTTGCAATTATCACTTCGTTAACATCGCCTTGTAATCGTTGCATTAATTCCTTTAATTTAATGTCGTTTGGTCCGATACCAAGCATTGGAGAAATGGCTCCGTGCAATACATGATAGACTCCTTCGTACTTTCCGGTCTTTTCATACGCTGCCAAATCTCTTGTGTCTTCTACTACCATAATTGTCTTATGATCTCGATTGCTGTTTTTGCAAATCGGACACAATTCATCATCTGTCAATGTGAAACACTGTTTACAATACCGCACATTTCTTCTTGCGTCAATAATTGCGGACGATAATTTTTCAACATGTTCGATTGGCATATTCAATATATGAAATGCCAGCCTCTGCGCTGATTTACTTCCGATTCCCGGAAGTCCTGACAATTCTTCGATTAGCTTGCTAATCTGCGTACTATAATAATCCATTGTTTTCTCCAACTCCTTGCCGGAGGCTTTCGCTTATATTAGAATGGGAATCCTCCACCCATTCCTCCCAGTCCACCTGTAATTTTTGACATGGACTGTGCAGAATATTCTTCAATCTGTCTTAATGCTTCATTAGTAGCTGCCATAATTAAGTCTTCTAACATTTCGATATCATCCGGGTCTACTACTTCTTCTGCAAGTTTTACCTTAGTTACTTCTTTTTTACCGGAAACAGTAACTTCTACTGCTCCGCCACCAGCGGTTGCAGTTACCTCTTTTTCTTCTAATTCTTTGGTAGCTTCTTCCATCTGTTTTTGCATCTTCTGTGCCTGTTTCATTAAATTATTCATATTTCCAGGCATTCCTCCCGGAAATCCTCCACGTTTTGCCATCTGTTTTTCCTCCTGATTTTTATTTATTCTTCATCGTCTTCGATGGTTACTTCCATATTTATTAATTTTCCAATATCGGGAAATGATTCTTCATAAGGACGATTGGTCTGATTCAGTTGAATCTTGACTTCTACTTCTTTTCCTATCTTAGCGGCTATTGCGTCCCTCAGTTCTTGCCTATGTGCATCAGAATTAACAATTCCTTCTGCCACCTCATCTTCTAACACCACCAACAACTGACTCTCCCCACCAAGGCTTAAATGTGCCGGGCGTAAATAGTTTTTTAACATACCGGAAAGCCCTTCTAATATAGCGTTCCAGTTTCTCACCACTTGTTTTACATCCTCCGGTATTGCCTTCGGTAACTGGGCTTTTGGTCTTGGTGTGTTATCCCGTGACGTTGGTTGTGCTTGTGCATTGGTCTGCACCACCTGCATCGGAACGCCTTCTTCTACTTTTTTCTCTAACTGAGCAATTCGCTCTGCCAAAGAACCGTAGTCTTCTTCCATCTCAGGTTTACACAACTTTATCAATGCAATCTCTATCATTACTCTTTTTTGCGTTGCATATCGAATCTGATTGGATAATTCTGAAAAAATCCGAATATAACGCATAAGTTGTGGTGCTTCAATCATTGTGGCTTCTTCTTTTAGCAATGCAAGATTATCACTGGAAATATCCAAAGCATCTTCCATATTATCAGAACTTTGCACTAACAGCAAGTTCCGAAGATACCAGGTAAAGTCTACCACAAACTGTCCCGGCTCTCTACCTTGAATAATCAGCTCTTCTAGCAGTGCTATCACACCGGGAATATCTTTTTTCATAATCTTTCGGAGCATACGGCTAAATACTTCTGTATCTACTGCTCCTAAGACTTCAAGAACATTATCATAGGTGAGCTTCTGCCCCAGATAAAAAGCAATACACTGATCCAGTAGACTTAATGCATCACGCATAGAACCGTCTCCAGCCTTGGCTATATAGCGAATGGCTTTTTCTTCTACTTCTACACCTTCTGCTTCCATCAACTCTGTAAGGCGGGCTGCTATGGTATCTATGGTAATCCTTTTAAAGTCATAACGCTG
Organism: Roseburia sp. MSJ-14; assembly: GCF_018918225.1. Taxonomy (NCBI): domain Bacteria; kingdom Bacillati; phylum Bacillota; class Clostridia; order Lachnospirales; family Lachnospiraceae; genus Roseburia; species Roseburia sp. MSJ-14. The sequence goes on along the minus strand of NZ_JAHLQD010000043.1, from coordinate 36,720 downwards.
GCAACGTGATAAAATCGTAATTGGGATTTTATGTGCCTCGGTGGTTGCCAGAATAAAAATGACATAAGAAGGGGGCTCTTCCAAAGTCTTTAACAAGGCATTGAACGCTCCTATGGATAACATATGAACCTCGTCAATAATATAGACTTTGTACTTGCCCTCGGTTGGTGAATATGCTACTTCTTCTCGGATTTCACGAATATTATCTACACCGTTGTTAGAAGCTGCATCTATCTCTATCACATTCATGGAAGTGCCTTCTGCAATTCGTTTGCAGGACGGGCATTCTCCACACGGGCTGCCATCTATGGGATGCTCACAGTTTACCGCCTTTGCAAATATCTTAGCTATGGTAGTTTTACCTGTACCACGAGTCCCACAAAAAAGATAGGCATGTCCGATTCTGTCTGCTTTTATTTGATTCTTTAATGTTGTAACAATGTGTTCCTGTCCCTTGACATCTTCAAATTCCTGAGGGCGGAACTTACGATATAACGCAGTATAAGACATTTTTAATCTCCAAAACTAATGCCGATGAACTTTGCCTCTTTTATCATTTGGCAATCCGGTTCTACGGTTTTTAACTTTCCTGCCACTTCTTCTAATGGCACCGGCTTGGTATCACCATCAATCATGGCTACCATACAGCCGTATTTCTCCTGTAAAATCAACTCTGCCGCTGCTGCACCAAGTCTGGTACAAAGTACTCTGTCATATGGACAGGGACTTCCACCTCTTTGCGTATGCCCCGGAACAGTTACACGCACTTCGCATCCTGCCTTTTCTTCCAATCTGGCTGCTACTTCATAAGAAACAGACGGATATGGGGACCTCTTCAGCTTTTCTTTGTATTCTTTCTTGGTAAGAAGTGCATCTTCTTTGGAAATCGCTCCTTCTGCTACGGCAAGAATCGTGAATCCTTTTCCCTGCTTGCTTCTTTGCTGTACTGCCTCTGCTACCTTATCTATATCATATGGTATTTCCGGCAACAGAATAATATCTGCTCCTCCGGCAACTCCTGCATATAAAGTAAGCCATCCTACCTTGTGTCCCATAATCTCTACAATAAACACTCTATTGTGAGATGCTGCTGTTGTATGAATACAGTCAATGGCTGCTGTTGCAACATCGATTGCACTTTGAAATCCAAAGGTAATATCGGTACCGTAAATATCATTATCAATGGTTTTCGGAAGATGAATGACATTCAATCCTTCTTCTCGCAAAAGATTCGCGGTCTTCTGAGTTCCGTTTCCTCCAAGTATCACAAGGCAATCCAACTGAAGCTTCTTATAGTTCTTCTTCATTGCCTCTACCTTGTCCAGTCCATTCTCATCCGGAGTCCGCATACGTTTAAATGGCTGTCTGGAAGTACCTAAAATAGTTCCTCCCTTTGTGAGAATTCCCGAAAAATCATCTGCTGTAAGCAAACGGTAATTTCCATAAATAAGTCCTTTGTACCCTTCATAGAATCCGTATATTTCTAACTGTTGTGTATTCTTACTTAATCCTTTCACCACTCCGCGCATTGCGGCATTCAATGCCTGACAGTCTCCTCCACTGGTCAGCATTCCGATTCTTTTCATCGACTTCACATCCTTTGCATTTTGCGTTTGTGTGTTTATGTGTTTTACATCTTATTATATCTTATTATTTTGTATATCTCAAGTTTATCTGATAGAAAAAGTCATTGCATTCTTAAAAATTATTGGGTATACTATCAGAGGTAGTATACTTTGGAGGAGTACCCAAGTGGCTGAAGGGTCTGGCTTCGAACACCAGTAGGTCGGTAACACCGGCGCGGGGGTTCAAATCCCCCCTCCTCCGTTTCATGACTAATTTCATCTGATATAAAAATCCGTATTTTCAGATATTATTATATCTAAAAATACGGATTTTATTGTTTTAGTTCTTTCTATTTGTAATCACTTACATTACTGCTATCTACTTTTTCAAACGGTACCCATACATATTTACCGTCTTCGGTTGCTCCATCCATATCTTTTGTGGATTGTCCCTTTGCCAGTCTGATTGCCGCCTCAATTGCTGCTTTTCCCTGACCGCTTCCTGACTGATATACGGTAAATGCCATATCTCCTTCTTCAATTGCTGCACAACCTTCTGCTGTTGCATCTACTCCTAAAATCGGTAATTCACTTAAATCCATTTTGGCTTCTTTACATGCTTCCACTACACCAAGTGCCATTCCATCATTGTTACAAATAACACAATCTACTTTTGAACCGGTTTTCAAGAAAATTTCAAACATTTCCTTTGCTGTGTCTCCATCCCAGTTTGCATTATCTTCAAATACATAATTGATGGTCTTTCCACTTTCCTCTAAGGTCTGCTTCACACCTTTTGTTCTTCCGTTCGTTGCAGAATGTCCTTTTGGTCCTTTTAAAATAACTACGTTTATTTCGTCTTTATCCGCAAACTTATCTAAAACATATTCTGCTTGATATTGACCTGCTACGCTTTCATCGGATCCCTCATAAATGTACTTTCCGTCTTCTAACCTTTTATCATCCGGACAGCTATTAATAAATATAATCGGAATATCTCCTGCATTTGCCTTTAACTCTACTGCTGTGTCTGCTGACACTGCTCCGCAGATAATAACATCATAGTTTTCTTTTACTGCTGTTTTAATATGTTCTACCTGATTTTCTATGGACTCCTCTGAATCCATCACATCTAGCTGAACCCCTTCTGCTGATGCTTTTTCCTGCGCTGCATCTATCAGTGTCTGTCTGAAGGTATCTATTGAATTGATAGTGAGAAGTACTTTTATATTCTTACCACTTGCTGTACTCTTGTTGCCACAGCTAGTAAGGGTCAACATTCCCATCATTAGTATGCTTAATATTAGTCCTAACTTTTTCTTCATCTTAGCACTCTCCCTTCTCTATCTTAAATACTTCAACCTGATTTGCCAACTCTTGTGCAGATGTTGTCAGTTCTTGAGCATCGCTTGCTACCGTCTGACTATTTCCGGTAATGCTGTTTGCCTGCTCTACCATAGTATCTGATGTAGCTAAAATCTCCTGTGAGCTTGCCGCCTGTTCTTCTGAAATAGCGGCTACATTGCTTGCGACCTCGTCTACTTTTTCTACTTTTTCAATCATTTGACGTACCAGATTGCTTACTACTTCGATGTTATCAAAAATTATATCAAAGGTCTTTAAGGCATCGCCTACTAATTCGCTGCTGCTATTAATGTTGCTTACGCTGTCATCCGCCTGAGCAACTGCATCTTTTACCAATGCATTGATTTCTGAGATAAGACTTTCAATATCACGCACGGAATCGGCACTGTTTTTCGCTAACTGTCCGATTTCTGTTGCTACAACCGCAAAGCCTTTTCCTGCCTCTCCTGCTCTTGCTGCTTCTATAGAAGCATTCAGTGAAAGCAGGTTCGTTTCATCTGCAATTCCACTGATAACACTTGTTATATTCGTAATTTCCTCGGAAGCTTTTCCTACCTTGTCAATTGCCTGCTGCAATTTTAAAACGGATTGATTGATACTTTGCATTGCAACACCTACGTTTTGCATATCTGTTTTTCCCTGATGGGAAACTTCTACGGTATCTTTCATTTTTCCGTCTACCTGCTCGCCTTCTTCTCTGGTATCTGCTACTACCATTGCTAAAGTTGTTGCATTTTCTGCAATCTCATTAACGGAGAGAGAAAGCTGTTCTACGGTATTATTTAATTCCTGCATAGACTGACTCTGCGTTTTAGAGGCATCATACATCTGTCCTGAGATATAGTTGCTGTTATCTGCCTGATTATGCAGCTTACTGGACACTCCGTAAATAGAAGAAATCATACCACGCATGGATTCAATAAACCGCTCTACGCACCGGCTCATCACACCAATTTCGTCCTTGCTTCTTGCCTTTACACTTACAGTAAAGTCTCCGTCAGTCATTGCTGTAATTACTTTTGTCAACTCTTTTACCGGTTTAATTACTATATGTACTACACGTTCTATCATAATTGCCAATATCAATAATGAAATAACGCCAATAACTGCCATTACAGTTCTAACTGTATTAATTCCGGCATAAACAGTAGACGTTGGAACATAGGATACCAATATCCAGTCTGTTCCGGGAACTTCTGTACAAGCTGTCATATTGTTATCAATCTCTGCCATATCATAATCTCGTGCTACTCGCTTTGCTTCTACATCTTTAAGAAAACTATCACCGGAGTCACTCAGTTTTGTAGAAATCAAGCTATTATCACGGTGCGCAAGAATCGTTCCATCCTTAGAATCTACTAAGAATGCCTGTGCATCATCCATCTGTACAAAACTGTTTACAATAATGCTAATACGCTGTAAAGATAAGTCAGCAGATATTACCTTCATCACTCCCGAGCCATCGTCTAAGATACCGGAAGCACTAATCACTGCCTCTCCGTCTGCATTGGTATACGCATCTGTAAATCCCATATTCACTCTTGTAAGACCTTTCTGATACCATACCGATTCCGTAGGATTACTCTCTGTTTTTCCTGATTCACTTGCAGTTATCAGATTGCCTTTTTCATCTGCAATATACAAGCCTTCCGGATAATTATCGTTAAATCCGTAATATTGATTTAACATAAGCTGAAGCTGGTCTTCATCCGGCTTCATTCCTTCTATTGTCCGCTTCGCAGTCTGAAATGCAGATAAGTTTTCATTCAACCATGACTCAATCTCATTTGCCTGATTCTCCATTGATGAATTTAATAAATCTTGAGAATACTCGGTTATGGTCTGTTTTGAGACATAGTAGGAAACTCCCACCAATACCACTCCAATTACAATTACTACCGGAAGTATTGTCCCTAGGAGCTTTGTCTTAATAGAAATTGCTTTCTTTTGTTCTTTTTGCTTCATTTTCCTCTTCCTCTCTCCCGGATTTATACATAATATATAATTTCATTATACTCTCTCTGCACTTTTTCTACAAGTATCAACTGACTTTTCCGATTTTGTCTTCTATTTTGCACTTTCTTCGCATTTTTTTATCCAATCATTCTTTATTTTATAAATTTTATTGCGATTTTGTCTTTTTCTTGTTAGCATGAACTTAGAAGATTGTAGATTCCATGAAATTGGAGGTTTTCTTATGATAAAAATTATAAAAGCCAAAGATTACAACGAAATGAGCCGAAAGGCTGCCAACATTATCTCTGCACAGGTAATTATGAAGCCGGACTGTGTACTTGGACTTGCCACAGGTTCTTCCCCTTTGGGAATTTACGCTCAGTTGATTGATTGGTACAAAAAGGGGGATTTAGACTTTTCTCAAACGAAAAGTGTAAATTTGGATGAATACCGTGGACTTTCTCACGCCAATCCCCAAAGCTACTATTACTTCATGAATGAAAACTTTTTCAAACACATTAACATTAATCCGGCAAATACCCATGTTCCAAACGGCATGGAACTCGATGCTCAAAAAGCATGTGCCGATCATGAAGCCATTATTCAGGAATTGGGTGGTATTGATTTACAACTGTTAGGCCTTGGGAATAACGGACACATTGGTTTCAATGAACCAGGTGTGGCTTTTGAAAAGGAAACACACTGTGTTCACCTGACAGAAAGTACTATTCGGGCAAACTCCAGATTTTTTGAAAAGCTGGAAGATGTTCCTACTCAGGCTTATACCATGGGAATCAAAAGTATTATGATGGCAAAGAAAATCTTAATCATTGTAAGTGGCGAGGGAAAATCTGACATTGTAAAAGAGGCCTTTTTCGGTCCTGTCATTCCACAGGTTCCTGCTTCTATTCTTCAGATGCACCCGGATGTGACACTGGTTGCTGATGCCGATGCTTTAAGCAAGTGTACGACCCTAATATAGGAGGGAATTTTGCATGAAAATTATAAACGGACTGGTTTTTCACGAGAAACGAGGTTTTATTCCCGATACTTTATATACAGAAAATGGTGTTTTTTCTGATTACACCACGGATAACGAAGTCATTGATGCAAATGGATGTTATGTAATTCCCGGCTTAATTGATATTCATTTTCATGGTTGTGTAAATCATGATTTTTGCGATGCTTCCTTAGAAGGTTTAGAAGCTATGGCTAAGTATGAATACGCCCAGGGAATCACATCTATCTGCCCTGCCTCTATGACTTTACCTAAGGAAACGATTACTGCCATCTGTAACAATGCCCGCACCTTTTTTCAGCAACAAAATCAAACTGATACGGCACGACTTATCGGTATAAACCTGGAGGGACCTTTTATTGCTTATGAAAAACGTGGTGCGCAAAATCCCGATTATATTATTCCTGCAAATTGTGATGCATTGAATACCTGGCAGGAGGCATCCGGCGGCTTGGTAAAACTAATCACCCTTGCTCCGGAGACAGCAGGTGCTATGGACTTTATCAAACAAGTAAAGTCTTCTTCTCTAACGGATATTCGTATTTCCCTCGGACATACTGCCTGCGATTACGATACTGCTATGAATGCTTTTAAACATGGTGCAAATCATGTGACTCATTTATTTAATGGGATGCCTGACCTCACTCACCGCACACCAAGCGTTGTGGGTGCAGCCTTTGACACTCCTGATTGTTTTGTGGAAATGATTTGTGATGGTGTTCACATTCATCCTTCTGTGATTCGAGCTGCCTTTTCTATGTTTACAGATGAACGTATTGTTCTAATCAGCGACAGTATGATGGCAACCGGAATGCCTGACGGCATGTACGCCCTGGGCGGACAAGATGTAAATGTAAATGGAATACACGCCACCTTGCAAGACGGTACTCTGGCAGGTTCCGTTACAAACCTTGCTGACTGCATGCGTACTGCTGTTCACATGGGGATTCCTCTTTCCAGTGCTGTGAAATGCGCTACTATTAATCCGGCTCGCTCTATTGGTATGGATGATAAATATGGAAGTTTGAAACTTGGAAAAGTTGCTGATTTTGTTCTATTAAATCCTGACTTATCATTACGCCAGGTATTTCGAAGCTAATTCAGATTACCGCGATATTTCCATAAACTACGAAGACCCTGCATATTTTGCAGGGTCTTCAGACACTTTTGCTAGAGCTGATTTCTCTTACCGGAATGATTCCGCCCCCCGAGATTTTCATGCTCTGGGTCTGATTGTAACATAACCACTTCCCTTTACCATGAACTTTGAGGAAATATTTGATTTTTTACAAGTTTTCCTCAAAGTTCATGGTCTTTTTTTTAATCCTGCGTTATTCTCCCTTTGTAATCAAATAATTATCTTATCAGGAGGTACTATAATGAAAAAATTTTTATGTGGCTTATGTACAAGCTTATTCCTTACTTATGTGGTGGCAGCACCTTTAAACTCAGCAGTATGCAATCTTAATGCTGATTCTCCTTTTGCATTTTATATTGCTGTAGAGGACGATTAAAATTCCAATTTTCTTTGAGATACTGAACAAGACGTTCACACTCTTCTTCATTATCCATTGCATCCCACATATGATAACTTTTTTGTAACTGCCTGTATGCCTGTTCTTCTTCACCATTTCCTAATAGAGCAAACCCTTTATTAGCGAGAAAGTAAGGGAACAGACGCAGACGGTTATTTTCTTTACCTCGCCTAATCCCAATATCGCATAATTCAATGGCTTCATCATATCGCTCTTCTGATAATAATACATTGGAAATATCAAAAATAACCATCTGGTACTTTCTCACAAGTTCCCGTTCATCTAATACATGTGTCTCCATATACTCCTTTAACCCCAAAAGAATATTCAATGCCCTCTCATTGTCCCCACCTTCGGCATAGTTATTGGCTATATTGGCAATAATTACAATCTCATTATAAGTAAGTAATCCTTTGATTTTCTCTTCTCCACTTTTATAGTTTGGCTTTGTCACCCGTAATGCCCCTTCTAATTCCTTTATTACCTTTTTCGGTGATTCCCCCTCCATTTGATGAAGAATTGCCCTAGCAAACCTACAATACTGTGAACTCAATATATCTTCTTCTGCAATAGTTTCTTCTAACTTTTTTACTATCTCTTCTCCCCCCTTCTTATCCCCTTTTGATAGTTTCCTTATAATTTCTCCACATAGTTTTCTACGCTGTAATTCTTCCTTGGTTGAAAATTGTAAAATAATTTCTTCACACCCTAAGCGTTGCAACAACGCCTCTATGGTTCTTTGATTTGGCATTCGTATTCCATTTTCTATTTTCGATAAATTTCCGGTAGAGCATATTCCATAACACAGTTCTTCCTGTGAGTACCCACGTTCTATTCGTAAATCATGTATAAAACTCCCAATATCGTATAACATACTACCATCTCCTCTTTTTAATAGTTTTTTATTATAGCTTTCCTTCTTCCCCTTGTCCATGCGTTTCTGTGAAAATTTGCCCATTTTTCCAATATTTTAGCATTTTAATCCCATTCTTCTCTACTTTACTACTTTTGTGGTACTTCTGTATGCATTCTAAATTCTTACACTTTCTTTCCTTGCCTTTTAACGTTTTTGCACTTATAATATAGCTAATCATTCAATTTATCTTACATTAAGGAGCGTTTCTGCATGAAAAAATTTTGTACCTGTATTTTTTATATTTTTCTGTGTTCTTGTATTCTTACCGCTTGCGGAGAGCCCGAAAGTAATGCTGCCTCTTCCGTAAAGGCTATTTATGACTTATACATTCTGGGTGATACTACCGGAATTTCGTCTCTTGGAATGTCCGATTCTGAAATCAAAACTGTCCAAACTGATTATGATAATTCTCTAAAGGCAACTATTCGCTCCAATTTTTCTGCCAGCGGACAGGAAATTGACGATGACACCTTAGACGAGTTATGTGCTGCCCGAAAAGAAGCACTTTCTAAATTAAAGGCCAGTGCAGAAGTCACTTCTGAATCTGAAGGAAAGGCTACTGTTATTCTACACACTACTTACTTTGATGAATCCAAGCTAGATCAGGATGCATTTTACAGTGCCAGAGAAGCTGCTAATCAATCCGGACTTGCTACGATTGAAGAGCAACAGGTATTTCTTATGAATACTTATACACAAAACTTAATTGCTGCCTATAAGGACGTAACTCCTTCCAAGGATACGAATGACGTAACTGTTGACTGTGTTATTCAGGATAATTCCTGGGTTCCTGTAGATATGTCTGAATTTGGCTCCGATCTTGCCCTTGCTATTACCGGACCTGCGCAAACTTCCGACACTTCCGGGGAATAATTCAGACTGCTTCGGAATAAGATATAGAAATCTTATTGGAGTATAGCAAATGTCTGAATTTCATCGTATTGTTACTTATCTTTATCTATATGAAAACAATGAAAAAACCCGCAACGTGGGTTATGCTAAAATCGAAAACAAAGACACGCAATGCCGTGTAGAAATACATATGAAAAACACCGGATTTATCGCTAAGGATATTCCGGTGTATTTCTATCTTCAAAATGCTAATACCTTTTCCGGTATTTTACTGGGGTTGGTAACCTTTGCCCATGGCACCGGAGAATTCAAAAAAGTATTGGATTCTAATAATCTTGCGGATTCCGGTTACCCAATTTCCAGTATTAAGGGGATTTTTCTTCCATTTTCGGAAAAAGAAATGATTTTAAGTCAATGGGACGATGACACCTTTCAACGAGCTGCTTTTCTTCCGTTAGAAGTTCCTGATTCCCCGAAAACACCGATATCAGACACCGATACTAACACCGATACTGACACTGATACCAACACTGATACTGACACTGATTTACAGGCTGCCGAAGCTGCTCCTGCCCTTTCTTCGGAGACTTCTCCCTCTAACACTCCCTCTCTTCGTTGGGACTTTATCATGGAGAACTTCTCCCCTGTGACTCCTTTCTCCCCGGAAGATACTTTTGACTGGGTACAATTGGAGTTAAAAGACTTGCGGCTATTGCCTAATTCTTATTGGCACCTGGGAAATAACAGCTTTTTATTACATGGCTTTTTCAACTACCACCACCTGATTTTAGGCAGAAAAGGAAATGCTTCCTCCCACCAGTATATTTTAGGCATTCCCGGCGTTTTTCAAAATCCGGAACGTGTCATGGCTACCATATTTGGTTTCCCGGAATTTCGCTCTACTTCCCAAAATACTCATAAACTGGGGCAATTTGGCTATTGGCTTCGTCCTTTAGATTAAACTGATTATAGCATCTCCCCTTGCAACAGACTGTAAACTTCATGGTCGCACCAAGTCCCATGAAGTTTTACATTCTGTCTTTTTACACCTTCATAGGTAAATCCAAGTGCCTTAAGAAGATGTTTTGATGGATTATTTTCCGGTTGTACTAATGCCTCAATTCGATGCATTTTTGCTTCTTGAAACATAATTTCCAACCCTTTTCGAATACTTTCTTTGGCATATCCTCTTTTCCACACAGATTGATGAAATTTATAACCTAATTCACAATCCATATACGCTGAATAGCAAATATTGTGGAAAGAAAATGTTCCAACGATTCTCTTGGGATCTTCTTTTTCAAATACCCAAAACCTTACAAACTGGTTACGCAGCATAAGGTTATATTCACATCGCAATAAAGTTGCCTGATATGCTTTTGTATAAAAATTTTCTACGCGATCCAACTCGTATTTTTCAAAAATCTCCTTATTTTCTTCGTAAAACCGTAACACACTTTCTGCCGCATCTTCACGCAATACGCGCAGCACCAACCTGGGTGTTTCATATACCATTTCCATTTATTTCACTCCTCACACCTGCATAACAGATATTTTATTATTGTAATATGAAATTCCAAAGGAATTTCTCCCCTTTTTTCAGGATTTGTGATAATATATTTCTGTTTGAAACATTCTATATAAATATATCACAGAATTAGCAGGAGTGTATATGAATCAGAAAGAAAAATTTATGAAATCCGCCATCCGGGAAGCAAAAAAAGCAGAGAAGTTAGAGGAAGTTCCTATTGGCTGTGTAATTGTATATAATGATAAAATTATTGCAAGAGGATATAATCGTCGCAATACCGATAAAAATACTTTGGCACATGCAGAACTGCTAGCCATAAAAAAGGCAAGCAAAAAGTTAGGAGACTGGCGCTTAGAAGGATGCACCATGTACGTTACTCTGGAGCCTTGTCAGATGTGTGCCGGAGCTATTGTTCAGGCTCGTATGGATAAGGTTGTCATCGGAAGCATGAATCCCAAAGCCGGTTGTGCCGGTTCTGTATTAAATTTATTACAGATTAGTGCTTTTAACCATCAAGTTGCCTTGGAAAAAGGCGTATTAGAAGAAGAATGTTCTACCATGCTTAGTAGTTTTTTCCGCACCCTTCGGGAAAAGAAGAAAAATCCAGTGAAAAATAATTTTTAAGGAAGTTATTAAAATGACCGAGATTACAAATGACAGTCGTATGTTTGAAACAGAAAAATATCTAAAATTCTAATGCGTCTGGCTCCCCCTGTAATGCTTGCCCAATTAATTCAAGCACTATATAACATTGTCGACAGTTATTTTGTTGGTAAATTTTTCGTGGATGCCTTAACTGCTCTATCTGTTATTTTTCCAATTCAGTTTACCATTATCGCCCTCGGTGTTGGAACCTGCGTAGGATTCAACACCTACATGGCGTTTTTATTTGCTCATAATCGCAAAAAGGAAGCTGATGAAACCGCAGGTTCCAGTGCCTTTTTTGCCATTTTTATGTGGGCTATATTTGCGCTGCTTTCCATTTTCTTTTTAAAATACTATGTTTCCTTGTCTACAACATCTCCTATGGCAATCAAATTTATCGTCTTGGATATTCGCAGATTTTTATGCAGCTTTTGATGACTTTATACATCGTAGTACTAAATATTATTCTGGCTGGATTTTGCGATGAGGCTGTAACTGTTTTAGGACTATATTATAAATTACAAACGTTCTTTTTTATTCCGCTGTCTGCCTTGCAAACCTGTATTGTCCCTGTATTAAGCTATAATTATGCCCGTAAAAACAATGACCGTTGCGTGAAAATTGTCTCTACTTCTATTGGAAGCTCCGTAGCTTTTATGCTGATTGGTGTATTTTGTTTTGAATTTTTACCGGAATTATTAATTACTTTATTTTCTTCTGACAAAAATGTACTGGATATTGGTATCCATGCTTTTCGTATTATTGGACTAAGCTTTGTTCCTGCTGTATTTTCTTTGATTTATCCGGTATTTTTTCAGGCTATCGGTGCCGCAAAACCAAGTGTCTTGTTAGCTATTACCAGACAGATTTTCTGTCTGATTCCTATTTTTGCAGTCTTGTCATTGCTTGGTCTTAATTATGTATGGTTTGCTTTTCCTCTATCGGAAATTATTACCGGCGGAATTGGTTTTCTATTGTATGCAAAATGGAAACGAAATGCAGTCACTTAAAATACTACTATTTCAGTATAAAATGTGCCTCTAACAGTTGACTTTTACAGTAAAAAACGGTATACTTAAATCTCCGAGCAGCTGGGGTGGCAGCGGTGCCCTGTACCAACAATCCGCTATAGTTGGAGTGATGCTCTGCCCCGGATTTTTTGTCTGTGGGGCTGCCTTTTATAAGTGGTGATGACGTCTGGGTCTTACGCAATGGAAATCTGCGAACCGTGTCAGGTTGGGAACAAAGCAGCACTAAGCAGAACCTTTCATGTGCCGTGAGGTCGCCTGGGCCGAGCTAACTGTAGGAGTAACGCCTGTGGACCGGATTCAAAGCAGAGCGCTCGGTTTTAAAATTAATGAAATGAGGTGTTTTCTTGAAAAAATCCTTAAGTAAATTACGAAATACCCTTTATGTCTCTTGTAATATTTTAGAATTATTAATGGCATTTGTGGTACTTATCGCAATTATCATTGCCGGTTTTTCTCTTGGGGATGCCTTTTTAACGTTTTGGCATGATTGTTTTTCCAACGAAGCATTTTTAACTTTCGTGGGCTCTGTCTTCAATATTTTAATTGGAATTGAGTTTTTAAAGATGCTCTGCCAGCCCAGTGAGGATACTGTATTAGAAGTCCTTATGTTTTTGGTGGCTCGTCATATGATCATCGAACCATCTACCGTTTACGAAAATCTTGTTACAATTATTAGCATTGGACTTATTTTTGCCATAAAAAAATACTTCAATTTTCCTTCTAAAAAGGGAAGTGGAGATATGTTTAGCAATACTGAATCAGAGGAACAAAAAGAAGAATCATTATGAATAAATTTTCTAAACAAAAATTAGGTTTAACTATTGTACTTACTTGCGGTACACTTTGGGGATTAAGCGGTGTCTTAGGACAGCTCCTGTTTCGCCAATCAACAATTTCACCGGGATGTCTTTCCTCTTTCCGGATGTTTGTTTCCGGAATTTGTATTCTGGTTTTATGTTTAATACGAACCCCGCATGCACTAGGTACTGTATGGAAACACAAGGGCGATATTTTTTCGCTCTTTATTTTTGCCATCTTTGGTGTAATGGCTGTACAATACACTTATTTTGCTGCGATATCTGCTTCTAATGCAGCGACTGCTACTGTATTGCAGTATACTTATCCGGTTTTAATGCTATTTTATACCGCGTTTTCTACCCGAAAACTCCCGGCAGTAAATGAAATTATTGCCATTTTATTTGCCTGCTTTGGTATTTTTCTTATTTCTACCCATGGCGACTTACATTCCCTGAGCATTTCCAAGTCTGCTTTATTCTTAGGATTGCTTTCGGCTGTCAGTTTTGTTTTTTATACCGTTTATCCTCATAAACTATATGAAAAATACGGTATTACCCCAATTATGGGCTGGGCTTTTGTAATTGCCGGCATTGTACTTTGTCTCATTACCAGAAGTTATCATGTCTCTTTTACTTTTTCCTTCCGGTCTGTTGCCTTAGTTTTGGCAATTACCTTCTTCGGTACGCTTATTCCTTTCTTAAGCTATGGCACTGGTGTACAGATACTGGGAAATGTAAAAGCGAGTCTATTTGTAACAATAGAGCCGATTGTCAGCGGTATCTTAACGGTTCTTTTCACCAAGCAGACATTTTCACCTGTTGACATTGTGGGATTTATCTGCATTATCGGAGCAATTGAGCTGGTAGCCTTTAAAACATTGCGAAAGAAAAACTAGCCTTTAATTCTATCCGTATATGTTGCTCTCATACTGTTAAAGATTGCCCATATCAGGTATACACTTATTGCGGCTGCTATAAGCCCTCCTCCACTGAAATCAAGATTTTTGGGAAGAGTTTGCCATGTGAAAATAATTTGCCCCGCATAAGAAAATCCCATTAACACTCTATATGTACCTACCTTTGTTGCATCTTTCTCATATACTTTTTTAGCTACCAATGCAAAAACAAAGATAAGCAATGCTAATATGGAAGGAATTATAATTGCCACAACCCATATTACAACCAATCCCACAGCTCCCAATCCATAACCTAATCCCCAACTGTTAGAATTACTTTGAAATTGATACATGATATAACGCAAACCGCACACACAGATAATTCCCAATATTATTTTTATTAATAGCAAAACAGCCATCACCAATGCCAACTTGAAATTTTTGTTTATTTGTTCTTTCATAACTTTTCTCCTAATATTTTTAACGCTTAGATATCCGCATTTATTGCACGTTGCATAAAGACTCCACTAATAAAATCCGCCATAAACCAGATAGCAAAAAATCGTCTTGCATAAAACTCCGGATCAGTCTCGTGTCCACCTGAATTTACTCGAATAACCACATACCCAATAAATGCACAAATTCCGGCTATCGGAACTATAATTCCCAAGCCGGAATACAATTCATTCTGCCACAATTCACTGTAAAGTTCTGCTTTTATGGACATAAGTACAAACAGTATTACAGATATTATAATAGCAAACCAATTCCATCCTTCCAGCTTTTCACGCACTTTCTTGTTCATCACTTTATCTAGCATACCTTCGGTGTTATTTGTTGTCGTTTGTTCCATTATTTATGTCCTCTCTGTTGTTTTCTTTATTACTTGTTACCCGCTGGGTATATGTACCTCGTATTCCCTGAAATATTGCCCAAAATATATATGCACTGATTAATAATCCTACTACGCTGCCCCAGCCTCCACATAACAGGAGCATCCAGCTTACAAAAAACATAGAAATTTGTCCTATAAAAGAAAATCCCATTAAAATTCTATATGCCAAAATTCGTTTCGGTGTATCCTTATAAACAATCCTTGCTATTAAAGAAAATATAAAAATCAAACCAACTGATATCACCGGTATTATAAACATGAATATAATAACAACGCCCCAGACAACAAATCCCAATCCCGTTAAAATGTAAAAAAGAAATTCTTTTTCACCCGGGTTAAAAAAGTCCAATAGCTCTAATCCCATAAGACTTACCACTACAGACACCGCTATTAACGTTAAGGATAATACAAAATTTTTATTTACCTGCTTTTTCATAATCACTCTCCCCTTCCATTTTTACTTAATAATTTCATATATAATTATTATTTCCTTTTCATTTGCAACAATATTTATTAACTCAATTTTAATATATTTAAGACTCTTAATCTTTTGATGAAATTATCTAATGCCTCTTCCTCTGTTTCAAATGTTTTTTCCGAACCTGTTATTTTACTTGCTCTCTCGTCAGTTGCGTATACTGACCACTGCTCTGCAACATTCATAATTACCATTTCATTCTCTTTATTTTCTCTTTTTTCAAACAGATTTCCTCCTTTTAAATTCTCTTCTTCAATAATCTTCTTCACTTCTTCTACTGTCATTACATTTTTCCACCACTATTTCATTTTTGCTCATGCTTTTTCTAACAATATATTGCATGTATAAAGCATGACTTGACCTTCTAACATAACAAAACCCCAAATACATATTAGCAACAATCCGTGACATTACTAAAACATATATGTATTTACAATATCATTTTCATCAATACTTAATCGTTTTAATACTTCCTTATACTTATTACAAAACTCTATAATCTGTTGATAATTTTTACAATAGTTAAAAGCTACTACAACGGCTCTACTTAATGACGCATTTTCAACTATTTTCTTGTCATTAAAAATAACATTGGCTTTTTCATCTTCTTTTATCATACATATCTTGTTTATTTGAAAGGAATCTTCATTAAATATGTTTGTAAATTCATCAAAACATTGGTTTACAAATTTTATATCATTTTCATTAACTGCTTTACGCAAGCCTCTTGCTTTTTCCCTATCTATAATTTTATCATTTAGCTTCTTGTAACTTACTATTCCAAAGATGACTGCCTTTTCATAATTATTCGTTGTATACTTTACTTTTCTGCTACCGCGATGATTTTCATTAACAACATATACATCATTTTCATCGATTATGGAAATATAATTTTCTAAGTCTACTTCCCCTTTCATCTCTGCAATTATCTTATTTTCTATTCTTAAATTTTCTTTATTTAATATATGTTGTACATTACTCAATTGCAAGCTCTCCTCTATTTATGAAATCTGTAATATTTCATTTTTATCCATGCTTTCTCTGACAATACTTTTCAACTATATAATTAACTACATCCTTTATATCTCGCGTAGTACTTTATCTGCCCGCAATCTTTCTATAAAATCCTCTATTGCTTTCGTTTCGGTATTATACTTATCAACCGAGTTAGTAATTTTGCTGGCACGTTCATCCGTCACATATACTATCCATTTTTCATTTTCCTTCTTAAGCACTACTTCATTTTCTCTATTTTCTCGTTCTTCACATAAATTGTAACCTTGAAGACCTTCTTCTTGTATTATTTTTCTTGCGTCCTCTGTTTTCATTGTTCACCTTTCATTTATACTCATTCAATTTATTCATTCTACATTTTCTAATATCCATAAAACTATATCCTATCTATAATTCTATCTTCTCTTTTTCCTCTATAATCTCCACGTCTTGCTTTGGAAAATTTCCCTCATAATAATATTTGTCACATCTTTGTAACCCTAGGGCTTCTGCCACTTTACAATCTGCTGTTCCCACAAAATAATATTCTTCATTTTCTTTTTCTACGTTAACCCTACTATCCTTTATGACTCCATAAGCTCGACGCTCATATGCTTCTTGAATTTCATTTGGCGAAATTACTTTACTATACACTCCACTACTATATTCATCAACAAACGTTGCATCAATTATTGCGCGATTTGTTGTAATTATAATTAAGTTTCCATCATTATCCTCATTTAATTCGTACTCATTCCCATTATATATACAAAATTCACCATTTTTTATCATTATTATTTTTCCTTTTTTATTTGTGAAATCGCTCCTAATACATGATTCATTAGCATTAATAGAAATCTATCTTCTTTACTTCAAACACTTTCTGCTCTTCCGACAATTTTTCCCATGTCTTATGAGTTATTTCCGAAACCTCCATATTCACAAGACTTTCCGGTTCAATCATATTTCTTTCAAATTTATCTGAGCCACAAAATAGACATTTTTTCTGATCACACAAAAAATCAACTTTATGATTATTTATTTTATCGCATGTAATTCCAAATGAAGCTTGCACAAATTCCATTATCTCTTCATTGTTTTTTGCCTCTCCAATAACTTTCTTTACAATGTCAATATATTCATTATAAACTTTATCTTCTATGAAATTAACAAATGCCATTTGTGTACTATCTTTAAAGAAAACTAGCCTCTGCCCATATGCAAAATCTGATAAATAAAAAAATTCTTTTGTTTTTTTACACTCATTACATCTTACTACTTCTTTTCTAAGTCTTATTGTTTTCAAATTTCAACTCCTTAATCAACCTTTTATCATTATTACTCCCCTTTTTTATTTATGAAGTCGCTCCTAATACATAATTCATTAACATTAGTAAAAATCTATCTTCTTTACTATCCTCTTCTAATTCCTATTTCTGCATTTTTTAAGTTTTTTTCTGAACCTCCTATGTCACTTGTTCACATCAATTACGACACACTTTACTTAATAATATCATATATCTCTTTTTCACTTAATGTTTCTTTAAATATTGCTTCATACCCTCTAACTCGTTCTAATATCACTTTTAAATACACCGCTTCATTATAAAACCTTTCAAACACAAACGGAGCTTCTTCATTTTCTTCGATATACTCACATTCACCATTTGGTCCAAGCAAATAAATATTATATTTATTTGACCCTTTTTCCTCTAAATTAATTTTTAATTTTTTTGGATTCATAATTGAGTAATAACTTTCACCAATATGTAACTTCATTATTTCATTAACATCTGAAAGTTTTACCACACCTTCTATTTTCTCTGAACCACTGTAATCTATTCCTTCACTAAAAAACCCTTTTATTGCAATTGCAAAATTTATCTTCATTTCTTGTTCTGAATGATACTCAGCTATTTTTATATACTCATTTCTTTGCATACAATAAAACGAATAAAATAATTTTTTCTCTTCTTTCAGGACATAAGATGTCTCCACATCATATATAACCGTTATTTCACTTTCATTTGAAACAATATTTATTTTTTTTCCAACATATTTTTCCAACTTTTTAAAATATGCTTTTTCTAAATCGATACTCATTTTCCCTCTTTCATTTAGTAGCCTAACAACTGTATTTTCACATCATCTTCTAACTTATCTTCAAAAACTTCCTCATACTCTCTAACTTGTCTCATCGTTTCACCATAATAAGTTACTTCGTTATAAAATCTTTTGAACGCAAATGGATTTTCTGCCTCTTGTTCTAATATGTATTTCTTACCGTTTTTATCCAAAAAGAAAATACTATACTGACCATCTTCACTTTTCAATATATTAATTCTCTCTTCTTTTGGATCATTTATGGAATACGTCTTTTCATCTGCATATTGCTGCATCAATATTCTTAGTTCTTCTACACTGGTAACTTCTCTAAATTTTCCTGAAAATGGATATTTAATATTTTCACCAAAATTACTCTTTAACCATAATGCAAAATTTCTTTTCATATCCACTTCTGATGTATATATTTTTTCTTCTGTTTCCTTTCCTCTTTCACTAACATACAATATATACTTTTTTTCCTTTTTTCTTAAAAAATATTGAATTTCAGAATCTAAATAAATATGTACTTCATTGTCACTTTCTACCAACTGAATATCTTTACCTACATACTGCTTTAATTTGTCTAAATAATCACCATTAAGCATTTATATTTTTCTCCTACACTTTTTATATTCTATCCAAATACCTCATTCGTACCAATCCGTCTATAAAATCCTCTTTTTGACGTAACTCGCTTTTTATACTACTAACAAAGTCTACATTAACTTTAATGCTTTTTATAATTCCATAAGCTTGACACTCATATGCCTCTTTAATTTCATTTGGCGAAATTATTTTACTATACACTCCGCTATTATATTCATCAACAAACGTTGCATCTATTATTTCGCGATTTGTTGTAATTATAATTAAGTTTCCATCATTATCCTCATTTAATTCGTATTCATTCCCATTATATACACAAAATTCACCTGACATAATGCACCAACTTAACTCAATTTAATATGGATAGTATTTATTTTCACACAACAGTGTATCATCTATATCAAATATTTTGACCAATGCAGCTATTTCAAAGCACCAATATCCACAATATGTATTATTTTTTGCTTTATGTGAATTATACCAGTATGCATCACTATGTTTATCATACCATACTTCCAATTCTTCTTTTAGAACTTTTTCTTTATTCTCACTCTTTAGCAAAACATTAAAATAATCTATTTTCGAAGTTATTTTCTGTAAAGTTCTATTTTTTAAATAATCCATAAAAAAAGTAATCATACCATTATTAGAATCATATTTTAATACTATCTCTTCTAGATACTCAATAAATTCATTCTTTCTATTCTCTAGCAAAACTCCAATTGAAAGAATATCTATAATATCATACATACTATCATTTGGAGTACACACCTCCCTGTAATACTTTAGAAATTTCATATAATCAAAAAACATTTTTTGAAAAGACTTATCTTTTGAATATGTCAGCTTCATACAATTTAAATATAGATTTGCTAAATGTATTTTTCCCATTCTAATCCCTTTAATATTTGATGATTGTAACTCATTCAAAGCATTTCAAACTTATTAATTCTCTTTCTTTCCGAATCCATTTTATTCTGAAAATACTCATTTGTCTTTATATTATTTTCCATATTCTACCTCCATATTATTTAACAATAGAAATCTGTCTTCTTAGCTACCCTCTATTCAATAATATTGAAGTCATACTTCTTGCAATAGTAATTATTAAAATTTTCAACATTCTTCCATGGATTCTTTTTTGTCATTCCATTCTTATATGTAACACTTTCCTGCAATTGTTCCTTTTTTTCATTTAGTGCTGTTCTTATCTTCTCTGCAATTATTTTTCTGTCTAATGTAAAAGTCGCTTTATTTCTTTCTTCCTGAAAAATACAAGCATCAAAGTATAACACTGCTATATAAACATCACCGGCATCTCCTAATAATAATTTTTCAAGTCCTGTTGTAAAAATCTTTTCAATATTTTCAATCTTTTTAATCTGCTTATAAAAACACTCTACTAACACAGATGTGATATCTGTTGGAAAAATATCTGGTGAAAATTCTGACACTATAACTTCATATTCTTTTTCTCCACGTAATAACTGTAAAACCTCATTTTTTTCAATTGCAGTATTAATTAAAACATCATAGTTCATAATTTTCCTCCTTAATTAATATCAATTCTCGTAACATGTGTCCTATCCAGCGGTATTGTATCTGTAACTCCACCAGATGTATACCCTCCCGGTATCCATAAATCATTTGCAGTTGCTTCATTACCACTTGGGACACGAATATTTAAATCCGAAACATTATCCACCTCCATTGGCTCCTCCAAGCGTAACCAACTCCACTACTGCAAAAACCACTTTAAGTCCACGTTCCAAATCCGTCAGTTCTTCTCCGGTTATCAGGTCTTTCCCGATACAACCTTCTATAATTGGTTTAATGATTGTGATATCCAATACGGATGAAACAAAGTTTAAAAACGGGTTACTGCTGTCATGGGTAAATTCTCCCTGCTTATAAAACTGCTCCAAAAATTCTTGTTAGATAAATTCATTTTGTTCTCAAAACTTGTCAAAATTTTACTAGCTTCTATTAACATTATGAATTCTTAATTGCTTTGCAACAATTATATTAATAGACATGCAAGAGTTGTAGGTTTCTGAGAATCCGAAAGTATGACCCCAATAAATTCTATTTTGTAAATTTTTTATAATATTCATCATTTTTATATGATTGTTCAATCTGATAAAATAAATCCACATCTTCCTCATCTGACCATACATCAAATCCAATATAGGGTGACGTACGATACTTGATACAAATATTATATTCCTCAATACGAAACTCTCTCACTGTATCCATTTCTTTTAAACTAATATGTAAATTTTTTCTTAATTGATATACATTATCCTTAAAATACAATTTCGGACCTTCTTCTGACGCAAATATAACAAAAAAATTTTCTCTATCTTTAAAATAAAAACCGTCAAAATTTTCAAATTCGGAATAATCATCAAAAAACTTTTTTTCTCCTGTTTCTAAGTTTAACTTACAAAACTCATAAATCTCGATATTACTTATACCAATTATTTTATCCATATCACTGCCTCCTTAGCCATTCCTCAAATCCCAATAATAAATTATCGATATTAGAATTAGGGGTTGAAGATGATTTAATTATATCCATATTACTTTTTCTCTTTACTTTTATCAAATAATCGTATGTTGGGCCCAACTTATCTCCATATCTTCGCATATTAACTTCATAAATATAGTCTCTAAGCGGTTGTGGGGTGGCATTCTTATATTTTATCCCTAAGTTCCTTCTCGCTTGATTTAATGTCCGTGCCACCTGTTTCTCCGACATTCCACTTGCAAGTAATTCATCCCCATATGCTTTTAAGTTTTCAACTTCATTCTCATATGCTTGTCTTAAAGGGTTATTTTTAAATCCATTACCCTTTAGATTATATATAATGTTCCTTATTTCTGTTTCAGAGTATTTACCACTCTTCCCCACATCTTCTACACTGTCTTCTGTTGTTTTTCCTACTATTTCCACATCAGACTTACCCATCTCATTTCGAATCTTTAATATTCCATCATAATCTATCTTATTTGATTTAATAAGTTCTTCTATCTTCTGTACCGCCTTAAGTTCTGACTCTGTCATTCCCTCAGTACTTCCACTCTCCAGAAAATGCAGATATACCTCTGCCTCTTTTGCCGATACCACTTCTGTCAAATTCGAATAATTCTCTCCCTCAATTGTCTGTTCAACAATTTTCAAATCATCATCACTCAGCGTTTTCGACCCAATCTCTATCCCATCTGCATTTTTAAATAACAACTTATTTCCCGAAATACTTACCGTGATTCCTGCTGCAAGACTCAACATCATTGTTACAGGTACCGGCCAATCAAAGGCTTCTCCCAGCGCACCCACACCGCAGGCTGCTGTATTTCCCGCAAAGTCTATCAGGGCTGTTTTTCCAAATGCCTTAAGTCCTTCTTTTAATCCCATTTCCGAGAACTTTGTTGCCGCAATGGCTCCTCCAAGCGTAACCAAATCCACCATTGCAAAAACCACCTTAAGTCCACGTTCCATGTCTGTCAAGTCTTCTCCGGTTATCAGGTCTTCTCCGGTACAAGCCTCTATGATAGGTTTAATGATTGTGATATCCAACACGGATGAAACAAAGTTTAAAAATGGGTTACTGCTGTCATGGGTAAATTCTCCCTGCCTATAAAACTGCTCCAAAAATTCCTGTTGGGTAAGATTATTGTCTTCTCCCAAAGCTCCAGATGCTTTCATTGCCTCATACTGTGCTGCAAAGATACTTGCAAAATCCTCTACACTTCCATTGGTATATGCCATATGAAGCCCATTTCCGTCCGCCTTTCCGTCAGAAGTTCCGATAAAATCTGCAAAAGTCAGCTTTGCTTTTTCCTGTTCTACCATGGTTCCGGCATATCCCATTCCACCGGTTATGTAATTATTTTCTGTCAGTCCCAGCGTATTATCTACCTCAAAGTCTTCCAGATGGATTCGACTGATTGTTTCCGTAGCATTTTTCTTAAAATCTTTCCGCAAAGGCTGATCCAGCTTATCATCCACATAATAGTTCAAAGCATCAATATAACAGCGAAGAGTTACTCTTCCCTCTAACAGCCTGTCAATCTCCGTTTGTTTGGATGTATAACCAATTCCAAGTCCTACTTCACTCAAAATTGTATCACATTCCTGCAATGCCTCGTCCACATTCATCATTGTATCATACACATACATGCTGTTTAAATAGCTTACACCTTTTTCGCTCCAGTCCATATATGCTTTTTTCGTTTCTTTTTCCATACCTCTTATTCCTCTCCCATTTGTTCAATAATCCATGCCACAAGCTGCTGTTCATTATAGTACCTAGTGTTGTAGGCATTTTGAATTTATACTCCCGCTGCTTGATACAAAATTTTGACAAACAACAAATAACGAAAAATATCTGTCATACTTTTCGTTACTTGGCTTCTTCTAATTACCAGAAATAGTTTCAGCAAACCTACATTTCCTAATATCCATAAAACTATATCCTGTCTATCATTCTATCTTCTCTTTTTCTTCTATAATCTCCACATCTTGTTTTAGAAATTTCCCCTCATAATAATATTTATCGCATCTTTGTAACCCTAGGGCTTCTGCCACTTTACAATCTGCTGTTCCCACAAAATAATATTCTTGATTTTCTTTTTCTACATTAACTTTATAATTGTTTATTACTGCATATGTTGCATATCTGTACAACTCTTCTATTTCTTCTAATGAAACTTTTTTACTATAAACACCACTTCCGTATTTATCTATAAATGTTGAGTCCATTATTTTATCATTTTTAGTAAGGATAATTATATTTCCATCACTATCCCTATTTACCTTAAATTCATTTCCATGATATATACAAAATCTACCATTTTTTATCATATGTTTCCCTCACATGGTGTCCACTTCTGAACAATACAATCTACATCTTTTAATTCCACATACTTATAGAACTCATCTTTATCTCTCATTGTCATATTGTATTTTTGTCTCAAAAGCACATTGCGTGTATAAAGCATAATTTTACTTCCTTGAATAACAGAACCAATAAATGTATCACCGCCATAAATTACCTCTGTTTCTTTTTCAAAGACACCTTCTACTTCATCTAATGTAATAATTTTCATGAATTTTTCTTCTTTTTCAGATATTCTTCTAAAGCCTGATTCTAATGATTTTATGTCATCCGAGTATAATGCATAGCTCCCATCAGTCTTTTTTCGAAATTCATATTCCGTTCCTTGATATATTGCTATTTTTCCTAATGTTTTCATTTTATTACCTTCTATTCACCATTTTTCAAATTTTCCCGTGCAGTATGCATTATTTTGATTCAATCATATTTCTATTTTCTTTTTTTCTTGAACTACTTCTATTTTATCCTTGGCAATTTCTTTCTCATACAAATACTTATCTGTTCTATTCAATCCAAGTATATCAGCAATTTTTCTATCACCTGTACCTACAAAAAAAGTATCTTTCAACTCTTTCCTAATACTAACCTTATAACCATTAATCAAACCATAAGTTCTACACTCATATGCTTCTTGAATTTCATTTGGCGAAATTATTTTACTATATACTCCGCTATTATATTCATCAACAAACGTTGCATCTATTATTTCGCGATTTGTTGTAATTATTATTAAGTTTCCATCATTATCCTCATTTAATTCGTATTCATTCCCATTATATACACAAAATTCACCATTTTTTATCATTTTCTATTTTCCTTTCACTTCTACAAAATGTTTACCATCAAATATTGCAACAACAGTATCTTTTCCATTAACAACTTTATGTAATTCCGCACCTTTCTTAGGTTTTACATATTCACCACTTAAAGACCACTCGGGTATAATTTGCCCATTCCTTGCACCTGTAAATCCATTTAATGTACAAGGAGGACCATCTGTATTTGTTCCACCGAATATTTCCCCATATGGTGTCTTTATTTTTTCTGCATCTGTTGTCTTGAATTTAATATATGCATAAGTATCTCCACCTTCCGGATACGGTCTTACTCCATCACCTGTTACATAATCAAGTCGCGACGACTCCACAACATTATCATATCCTTTTATGTGTGATACATCATCATATCTTGCCACATAACCGCCAATTGTAGACCAGCCATCTTCTCCTATATACTTGTCTATATCCGAAGCCGGTATTGTCTTTTGAATATAAGTGTTAGCATCTATCTTTGGAACTGCCTCGCGTATTGCCTTCATCTGTGCGATTTGCTCCTTTGTTAAATCCTTTACATCCGTCAATCTTAACTTATTAAATTCTTCTAATGTTAATCCCTGTTGTTTTAACACTTCTCCCAAATTTTTATTTGCAAAGCTAGAATTTGTTGTTTCATCCAACACATCCCCGATTTTTTTAACCTCAGCATCACTCAGCGTCTTTGCCCCAATCTCTATTCCATCTGCATTTTTAAATAACAACTTATTTCCCGAAATACTTACTGTAATTCCTGTTGCAAGACTCAACATCATTGTTACAGGTACCGGCCAGTCAAAGGCTTCTCCCAGCGCACCCACGCCGCAGGCTGCTGTATTTCCCGCAAAGTCTATCAGGGCTGTTTTTCCAAATGCCTTAAGTCCTTCTTTTAATCCCATTTCCGAGAACTTTGTTGCTGCAATGGCTCCTCCAAGCGTAACCAAATCCACCATTGCAAAAACCACCTTAAGTCCACGTTCCATGTCTGTCAAGTCTTCTCCGGTTATCAGGTCTTCTCCGGTACAAGCCTCTATGATAGGTTTAATGATTGTGATATCCAACACGGATGAAACAAAGTTTAAAAATGGGTTGCTGCTGTCATGGGTAAATTCTCCCTGCCTATAAAACTGCTCCAAAAATTCCTGTTGGGTAAGATTATTGTCTTCTCCCAAAGCTCCAGATGCTTTCATTGCCTCATACTGTGCTGCAAAGATACTTGCAAAATCCTCTACACTTCCATTGGTATATGCCATATGAAGCCCATTTCCGTCCGCCTTTCCGTCAGAAGTTCCGATAAAATCTGCAAAAGTCAGCTTTGCTTTTTCCTGTTCTACCATGGTTCCGGCATATCCCATTCCACCGGTTATGTAATTATTTTCTGTCAGTCCCAGCGTATTATCTACCTCAAAGTCTTCCAGATGGATTCGACTGATTGTTTCCGTAGCATTTTTCTTAAAATCTTTCCGCAAAGGCTGATCCAGCTTATCATCCACATAATAGTTCAAAGCATCAATATAACAGCGAAGAGTTACTCTTCCCTCTAACAGCCTGTCAATCTCCGTTTGTTTGGATGTATAACCAATTCCAAGTCCTACTTCACTCAAAATTGTATCACATTCCTGCAATGCCTCGTCCACATTCATCATTGTATCATACACATACATGCTGTTTAAATAGCTTACACCTTTTTCGCTCCAGTCCATATATGCTTTTTTCGTTTCTTTTTCCATACCTCTTATTCCTCTCCCATTTGTTCAATAATCCATGCCACAAGTTGCTGTTCATTATAGTACATAGTGTTGTAGGCATTCTGAATATATGCTCCCGCTGCCTGATACAAAAAAGTCATTTTTTGCAGGTTACTGGCAAGAGATTTAAAGAAAGCCTGCATTTCCTCTCGCGCTTCCCCTTGATAGGTATCTTCCAACTCTATATTTTCCACACACTGTTCACTATAAATATACGCTTCTTGAATTTTTGCCTGAATTCTTCCAAGTTCACTTATATAATCTAAAACGCCTGCACCTATTTTTATTTCCTCGGATGCTCCGCCACCATCACTGCACATCATATTTGCACTACTAAGCATAATTTTCTACCTCCTCATTAATTGCCAACAGTCGCAGTAATTCTCTTCTTATCTGCACTGCATCTACTCCTTTTTTAAGTTGTCGGTTCAAGTCATACTCAAATATCCGGTCTTCTTTCCAAAAATAAACCCATTCCCTTATCAGGGTATTTTCCTGAAATTCTCCTACCATGATATTCTCTTTACATTCCTTTAATTCTCTTAAAAATGTATCAATATCTTCTACCTGCGGCTTTTCCTTTCCTGCAACTGTCCCGGTTCGCAGTATCGGATATTTTTCCAATAATAAATACAAAACAGCAACTCTTGGCAAACGCAACATCTCATATTCGTGATTTTTTAATGGAATAATCACGATTGCCTCTTTTTTCTCCAAAAGTGCAATATGTAAGTAATTGATAATAATATGATTCTGACTCTCTTTATAACATTCTAATGCTCTTGCCGGAAGCAACCCTTGCTTCGTTAATTCCGTTTCCGATGCCAGCACACCTTTTTTCATCAACCCTTGTATGGTTTTCTTAACTTCCTCTTCATGACTTTCTTGTGGGCGAAACTTTAACGGAATTCCAAACACATCATTTCCCTTTGTAATGCTGTTAAAAAATACCATTTCGTTTTCTGTAAATCTCATTACATTCCCTCCATATCCTTATACTCCTGAAATCCGGTATAAAAATCATCCACTCTTTTTCCATGGGACTTTAATGCATCAATTGCCTGTTGCACCGGATTATCTCCATTGTCTTTTGAAAAACTCTTATGATACTGCTGCATCAGCCCCATATACGCCATAAACGTAGTCTCTTCCTTTCCTTTCCACAACTTATCACTCTCAATGCGCGACATGAGCTGTGTCAATGCATCATAGGAATCATCTACTCTTTCTTTTATCGCTTTCAGGTTGGTCAACAAATCATCCATATTGCTACCTGACATTTTAAAATCCTGCATATGCTCTCCTTCTTTCTCTTACTATTCTTATCAACTTATGACTTTTCTTTTTTTCGTTTTGCTTCTTCCTCTGCGGCTTCTTTTCTCAACCGTTCTTCCTCTTCATAATACTGCTGCTGATAAATTTTCATTTCATCATCTTCACGCTTTGCTTCATCGCACCAATAACTGTATTCTCCACGCGCAAACTCAAGTTTAGACTGTACTTCTGCAATTACTCCATTAAAATCTGTTCCTAATTGTTCTACTGCCTTGCGATTTTCACTTTCCTTTGTTACAAAAGTCGTGCTGAGCTTTCCTTTTGCTGAATCCGGATTTACCTCCATGGTATTGTAATCAGTAGCCAGTTGTTCCATAACATCTCCCAGATTTTCTGTTTTTCCCAACTGTTTTTCCAGGCCACTTATCACCTTTTTATACTTATCCCTTTGAGATTCTGCGTAGGTTTTCTTTCCGAAAATGTCCTCTATCATGTACTTTAGTCTTTCTAATAGACTTGCCATACCATTCCTCCTTAACTACCTATTAAATTTTATACTTTTTTAATAATAGAATCCCTTGAACGGTTCTACTCTTCTTATAATGATATTTTATTTTGAGTTTGTTTGGATTACATCACTGAATTAGTGACCTATTGAATCATAAGTCCTGAATAACTACCCCAGTCATTCTTTATCTAACTCTTCCCTCAAAATCCTTATCACGTTCTATTTTAATTATTTTTCCATAAAATGTCAATTTATTTTGTTGACATTTTTTCTTTTCTATCTTATACTTTTTATATCAGTAATGATTATTGTTATTATCATGGGAGGTGAGCACTTTGATAAAATACAGCCGCCAAAGAGAATGTATTAAACAGTTTTTAGCCAGTCGCCATGACCACCCTACTCCGGAAACAGTCTATCTTAATGTAAAACAGGAATTCCCGAATATTAGCTTGGGAACCGTATATCGTAACCTTTCTCTTTTAACCGAATTAGGAGAAATTCAAAAGATATCTACCGGTATCGGCCCGGATCGTTTTGATGGCAACCCCGCCCCTCATTACCACTTTTTCTGTAGAAAATGTGGATGTGTTATGGACTTAGATATGGAAGGCATTGACCACATCAATATCCTTGCCGGAAGCCAATTTGATGGCGAGATTGAAGGAAACATTACCTATTTCTACGGAAAATGTGCCAATTGCTTAAAAAAGTAAATTTTGTTATTGACAAATATTCATCAATATGTTAATCTTTAGTTGTAAATCAGTAATAGTTATTATTTTTAATTTTAAATATCAAATCAAGAAAGGAATTGAAAATTATGAAAAAATTTGTATGTAGTGTATGCGGTTATGTTTATGAAGGTGAAACAGCTCCAGAGAAATGTCCACAGTGTAATGCTCCTGCTTCTAAGTTTACAGAACAGTCCGGAGATAAGACTTGGGCAGCAGAGCATATCGTAGGTGTAGCACAGGGTGTTCCGGAAGACATTTTGGAAGATTTAAGAGCTAACTTTAACGGTGAATGTTCAGAAGTTGGTATGTATCTTGCAATGGCCAGAGTTGCTCATAGAGAAGGCTATCCAGAAATCGGTTTATACTGGGAAAAAGCTGCTTATGAAGAAGCTGAGCATGCTGCTAAATTTGCAGAATTACTAGGTGAAGTTGTTACTGACAGCACTAAAAAGAATCTAGAGATGCGTGTAGAAGCAGAAAATGGCGCAACTGCCGGAAAAGCTGATCTTGCAAAACGTGCTAAGGCTGCAAACCTTGATGCAATCCATGATACTGTTCATGAGATGGCTAGAGATGAGGCTAGACACGGAAAAGCATTTGAAGGATTATTAAAGAGATACTTCGGCTAAGAACAATATAAGATAAGTAATTATTTCAAAAAGGTATGTTAGAAAATTCTAACATACCTTTTATTTTACTACTACATTTGTAATGGTTACCTTCTGTCCTGCCGCTTTTGTGGCATTAAATCCGAATGTAACCTGTTCTCCACTACCAACCTCTTTATTATAATCTTCTGCTTCTATTACATAATGATTTCCTGAATGACTGACCATCTTGGCACACCAAATGTTAGAAATCTCCCCTTCAAAATCAAATTCTACTGTCCAACCGGATATTCCATTACTACTGTCATTCTTTACTACGCCATCTGCTGTAACACCATCATCCCACTCACTTCCAATAACAATTGTGGCGAAGCATCCATTTGTTGATAACTCTTTGGAAGTCGTCTGCGCTTTATCGGATTTCTCTGACTTATTGGATTTCTCTGATTTATCCGTTGTCCCTGATTTATCCGTTGTCTCTGATTTATCGGATTCTACCGGTACTCCCACACTCATAGTCCCTTCTTCCACTTCTGCAAATCCACGGCTGGTATTCATCAACCATACCCCGGCTTCTGTTAAATCTGAAGTTTTCCATCCACTTGTTTTAGAACAAGACGAACTTATGCAGGAAGCAGATTCCGCTTTATTGCACAAGCTCCAGCATGCATAACTTATATTATTTTCTTTTAAAAGCTTCATCCAATCGTCTGCATTAGCAAAGTCATATCCGCCATTTCCTGAAGCATCACAGCAGCCAAATTCACTGGCAAATACAGGTGTTCCATTAGAAATTGCACTTCTAACATTATTTTTTATATTATCATAATGCGTAGCTGCATAAAAATGTATGCTGTACATGATATTTTCAAATCCATCATCCTTGAGTGGTTTTTTCGACACTTCATCTACCCGCTGCGACCAGTCATTCGTTCCGCAGATAATAATGCTATTATTTCCACAATTTCGGATTACTTGTGAAACTTCTTTACAATAGGTATAAATATCATTTCCACTTCCATCATACCAGAGCGTTCCCGTTGGCTCATTACAAATTTCAAATATTACATTGCTATAATCCTTATACCGCTCTGCATATTTTTGAAAAAAATTCTTAGCTGCCTCCAAGTCTTCGTTGGGATTATAAGCAAGCACATGCCAATCAATGATTACATACATACCAAGCTCTTTTGCTGCTTCTACTCCCTCAGCAATCTTATTATCTAACAATTCCTGATTGCCTTGTAAATATCCACCCTCTCTGGGGTAAATTGCCAATCGAACGGTATTTAGCCCCCATTCGTCACGCAAACTTTGAAATCCATCTTTATTTACATACTCCGGAAACCAATGCACTCCATGGGTACTTGCTGCCCGAAGCTGTACGGCGTTCCCTTGTTGGTCTACAATGGTTGGTGCTTCGTAGCTGTCAATTTTCTTTACAGATAAAGCTCCATGCTTTCCCATCGGAGTATCACTATTCTCGGGGTTTTCAGTGAAATCGCTTATACTCTCGGTTACATCCTTGTCTGACTGTGTATCTGTTTCTGAACTCTTCTTGGTATCAACACTATTACTGAGTGTACAATCGGTTGCTGCGGTTTCATCACCAGACTTCTTCGAAAGATTGTTCTGCCAAAAATAAACACTCCCAGCAACCACAAGAAGAACCACAACGATACATGCTATTACTATTTTCCATTTGGAATTTTTTCTTTTTGTCATACCCTTTCTCACCCTTTCCTTTTAGAACGTTATGACTTTAGGCAATTTCTTACTCTAATTTGTATGCATCAACTCTATTGTCTCGTCCACAGAAATACACTGTGCAAATCTACCCGGCCACATCATTTCGTTATAATACTTATAAGTAGTTTCGCCATTCATATATTCATTATCGAAAGTTGAGTTTGCTCCTAATGGAACAATCACCTTATACCCTCTTTCAAAGGCAGATTTAATGGATGCATCAATGCAAAAATTTGTCTGCAATCCCACTATAATCAGTGTATTTTCCTCTTTGCTTTCTAAATAATCTCTCAAATCAGCATTTCCAAAACAACTGTTTATGGTTTTATAATATATCTTTTCCGATTCTTTCGGTTGAACCTCGTCGTAAACTTCAAAATCTTCATCCCCGAATGTGAATCCACTATCCGGTCCATCGTCATGCTGAATATATATTACTTCCACATCATTTTCTCGTGCTGCATCAATTAATTTTTTTACATTACTTACAAAAGTTGAAAAATTATACAACCTTTCGTCTGTAATTCCTTTTTGAACGTCAATTACCAATAATGTGAACTTCTTCATTTTTTGCTCCTGCCATTTGAATCATGATGTTGCGCAACATATTTATTATACCTTACTTCCCGCTATTTTTCATCCTATTGTTGACCTTCTAAATGTTTTTCTAAAAATCATTCTTGCCAGTGGTCCTACCAAAAGCAGTTGTAACGGCAGTGCCATAACAAAGTTTCTGCAATAGGTGAGCAAATAATGTGGCAAAAAATTAGTGGTAAATCCATATCCATGATAGACACCAATTATACTTGCAAATCCAACCTGTGCTACAACGGTAAATACTTGAATAGCAAAAATAATTGCAATTGGTCTGTCTCCCGGTTCCACTATGCGAAACGCAAAGTATTTTGCAATCTTTCCTGACACAAAATAGGCAAGCAAAAAAATAATTAGGTATTCCACCCACATTCCTTTTAACGCTATCAGAAATGTCCCATTGTGAAAACTTCCGCTTGCAAGTACCGTGTTATATAACGTCATAACATATACCATCATCCACGCAGTAATTGCAGTAAAAAATATAGATTCTCCTTTTGTTCTTGGCATTGTTTTTTCCTCCATTCATTTCCTATTGCACAAAAAAAGGACAATAAGCATCCCCATCCGTCTGACATTAGATAGGTGACATTTATTGTCCTGTAATTTTGTACTATTCTATTTTCCAACTTGATTATTGTATCAAATTATTTTTCTTATCGTCAAGTAAAACTTTTCTTTTTTACATTTCTTATAATACCAATGGCTACCATTTACATATAAATGGTAGCCATTGGTATTAATGCAAGAAGTGTCTCCGTCAAAGCTGGTAATATAACTGTCTCCAGTCAATGTCCAAGTGGAATCCTTATCCAAGGTTACATCTACTGTTCCTTCTGCTCCATCCGGATTAATTGCTCCGGTATAATTTGTACCACTTTTCATGGTAAGATTTAAGCTGGAAATACTATCTACCAGAATGTTTCCACTCATCGTCTGTGATTCGGCAGTCATAACTACGTCACCACCATTGGCTCCTTCTGTTCCCCATCCTCTGGAGGAGGAATTGCCTTCGATTCTAAGCAAAGTATCATTTGCCAAAGTAAGTGCTACATCTTTTAAGTCAATGGTACAATCCGTATTGGTAATATAAAACATATCACCTGTTTTTGCTGTAATGCTTCCTCCATCTGCTGAAAAAGATGCTTCTCCCACTGCTGCATCTCCTGACATGCTCTGATAAATCATAATGCAGTGAATGTTTTCATCGGAATCTCCGTTATAAGTATTGTCCATATCTCCGGTAACATCACAATTTTTTAATGCAACGGTGTTCTTTCCTTCTACCACAACACCTTCACTGGCATTGGCGGTTAATGTTGCATCTGATACATTGATATCCGCAGTACAATAAATTGCAGGGCTACCGTTTCCATTGGTTACATAACTACCGCCTTCTACATTTACAGTTCCGCCTCCACGGTCACTTCGAATTGCTGCTGCTGAATTTCCCTGTGTTTCTACATCCAAATTGGTGGCATTGGTTGTTCCACCACCGGTAGTCTGGATTCCTCCGGAATTGTTCTCTGTGGTACGAATGGTAGAATCCGAAATATTTACCACCGTACCTTCGCCATAACTAAATACTGCATTTCCATTTTGGGCACTGGTATTAATATTGGCATTACTAATGGTAACTTGTGCTCCATTTAATGCAAGAAGTCCTGCATTTTGACCATAAAAATCTCCGTTTTCTGTATTGGAGGATTCTCCTCCTGTTTTATCTACTGTAATACCGTCCAAAGTTACAGTGGCTCCATCTACACGCAGTGCATTTTCATCATCACCATTGGATGTATAACTTTCTTCGCTAATCTCGCTGTCCTCATCTATGGTGTTTGCGGCAGTTCCATTCGTTACTTCATCACTTCCACCGAATCCGCCTCCTGCATTCAGATTCTTTACAACCACTGTTTCTGCCTGATTGTCTGCATCTAATGTTACTTCCAAAACACTTCCTACTGCGATGTCATCTGCTGTTCCATCATCACTTCCCTGCAAATACTCTACGGTAATTGCTGTGTCATCGGTCAATGTAAATGTAATACTTTCATCACCCGCGGTAAAAGTGCTGCCACCTATTCCCTGTGGTGCTTCTCCATCCGGCTTCTCTGGTGCTTCTCCGCTCGGTGCTTCTCCATTCGTGCTGTCTCCACCGGTTGCGTTATCGCCATCCGGCTTCTCTGGTGCTTCTCCGCTCGGTGCTTCTCCATTCGTGCTGTCTCCACCGGTTGCATTGTCTCCATCCGGCTTCTCTGGTGCTTCTCCGCTCGG
This sequence comes from Roseburia sp. MSJ-14, assembly GCF_018918225.1. NCBI lineage: Bacteria > Bacillati > Bacillota > Clostridia > Lachnospirales > Lachnospiraceae > Roseburia > Roseburia sp. MSJ-14. The sequence goes on along the minus strand of NZ_JAHLQD010000043.1, from coordinate 2,329 downwards.
TGCCTCTCCATTCGTGCTGTCTCCGCTGGTTGCGTTATCTCCATCCGGCTTCTCTGGTGCCTCTCCGCTCGGTGCCTCTCCACTTGGTGCCTCCTGCTGAGTTATTTCTCCTACACTTGCAGTAATGGTATCTCCATCTACTGCTGTAACTTTTACTGTTACGGTACTTTCTTCCTTTTCGCCTTGTTCTGTGGTAGTATTTTCTTCTTTTGTGGTGCCACATCCGGTTACTGATGCAGTTGCCATTGCAATTACACAGCCCAATGCTACTATTTTTTTCCACTTCATATGTCATTCCTCCATTTTCTAATCATTTATTTTTATCCAAAACATTTTTATGCAATAAGACGCAATTTCCTATTGCGAAAAAATAACACCCGTATCTCTTAGGGTTACCTAAAATATACGAGTGTTATGTGATGGGTATATGATGAAACTGTTAACGACATATGAAATTATACTAACCTACAGACGGTTCATCTTCCTCTGCATCTGCTGCTGATTCCGCAATATACAATGTAACATCTTCATTTACCGTTACCGATGTGTCATAACGGTCGCTATTTACCATTTCTGTTCCTGCTTCGTCTCTTGTAACGATTTCATCTTGTCCTACGCCAAAATAGAGCTCTGTTCCAGCCGGAACTTTTATTTGTGTCTGTGTACCGTTAGCTTTTTCTACGATTGTGACCGTATACTGACCATTTTCAAATTCTTCTATTGGCTTAATGGAAACATCTACTCCGGTCTTTAATTCATTTACCGAATCTTCATATCTTGCTGCCTTTTCCGGATAAGTAACGGATACACTTTTTTCTACTATTTTATCTTTATTGGCATAATAAGTAATGACATTACCTGTACCATCACCAAAGTCATAGGCTTCATATATTTCATATCCGTCTTTTGTCTCTTTATAACCAGACTGCATTGCATACTCTACGCCTGTATAAATACCGCCAAACACATCATCTCCATAGATATCAAAATAAGCATCTGATGTATAATTGACCATATAGGAAACTCCGGATTGACCTTCTACATCCTCAGTACCGTCTTCTCCTGCAATATCCATATTATATTTACTATATGATACCTTGTTTCCTTCCTGATAGGAACTGTATCCATCGGAAACGTTCTGACTTACAATTCCATTCTCACCCTTGATATACTGCTGTACATTTTTCCCACCATTAGACTTTTTCCCATTATCGTCCATATAAACAAAACTACTGTCAATTTCAATGCTTCCGTACTTTTCACATAAATTCTCTATGGTATTTGCTTCTACAAACTCTGCCTGCAAATCCTCATCCATTTCCTCACATTCCGGAATCTGAATTGTGGTTTTTTCTCCCTGTTCTGTACTGCTCTTATTTCCGCTTTCTTTATCAGATGTATCCTTACCGCATCCTGTTACAGCAGCCCCCACTAACGCCGCTGTCATTAATAGCAATAATACTTTTTTCTTACCCATGCTATATCCTCCTTTAATTTTGTAATTTATTATAGCATGTTTTTCTTCTTTTTCTCAATCCCCTCTGCTACTAATTAAGGTTATCATAAGAATTTCCTTGTGTTTTGTTAATGTTTTCTTGTAAATTTTTTCCTTTCTGTGTACAATTATAGTAACGGTACTATAAAGATTTCATATTACCAAAAGGAGATTATTATGGACGATAACAGATTAAAAAGCAACAATGTATACAAATATCTTACTTTCTGGGCTAATGGCAACATCTATGCGGTGTCAAGCACAGATGTATTACAGCTCATTGAAATACCTTTTATTACTCCTATTCCAGAAATGCCTGATTACATTAGAGGTATTTTACACTTACGAGGCGAAAATATTCCTGTAATCGACTTAGGACTTCGTCTTCAGGAAAAGTCGGTAGAAAAAAGTGATTCTGCCAAAATTGTAGTTGTTTCTACCAAGGATGGGGATCTGGGATTGATTGTAGAATCTATTGGAGAAATCTTTGACTTAGCTTCGGCAGATATTTCTACCATTCCTAAAATTGCCGATTCTACCGGAAAACATATTATTTCCAGTGTTGCATTGCATAACGGACGTTTGATTCCTATTTTAGATATCGTAACCATTTTATCCGACGAATCCTTGAAAAACATTGATTTGCAACAAACAAATACCTCAAATGATAACTAGACTTTTCCTTACTTAAAAAACGCTCTTTTTTACCTATTACTAAGTTAGCAACCACCAGTTCAACTGGTGGTTTAATATTAGCCCTAAAAAGGGCTGATTGCATACACGCCTGAAAGGCGGGTATCACAAGCTTTGTTACTGGTCCTCTATAAAGAGGTA
>NZ_JAHLQD010000037.1:0-44609 GCF_018918225.1 Roseburia sp. MSJ-14 | reverse complement strand
CGTTCGACTTGCATGTGTTAAGCACGCCGCCAGCGTTCATCCTGAGCCAGGATCAAACTCTCTAAAAAAGTTTTTCCTAACCAGAATCTTTTCTGGCTTACTGTTTTAAGGTCGCATCTATTGATGCTGTCCTGCAAAAAATTCTGTCAGTTTTTACTGACTTTTCCGCCTTATCAGGCGAAAACTCTTAGAATCTTTCAAGGTTGTTTCACTGTTCAGTTATCAAGGTTGTTTGTTTTGCTGTCTCAAGCGACAACTTCTATACCTTATCACAATCATTCGCTTTTGTCAACAACTTTTTAAAACTTTTTATTTTTTTTGTCGAACTTAATCGTTTTTAATCTCTTTTGTTCGACCAGCTTGATTATTCTATCACTTTTTCATTTCTTTGTCAACACTTTTTTAAAACTTTTTTGTTTCTCAGTGTTGATAGAACATCAAGGAACGGAGAAGGAGGGATTTGAACCCTCGCGCCGCTGTTAACGACCTGCACCCTTTCCAGGGGTGTCCCTTCGGCCAGCTTGGGTACTTCTCCATAATTGGCTGAATATCTATAACTAATATTCAATTTCTTTCGTGATTCGCATCACTATTTGCGCTTGCGGAAATGGTTCTTTAAACGGAGAAGGTGGGATTCGAACCCACGGTCCCTTTCGGAATCACTGGTTTTCAAGACCAGCTCCTTAAACCACTCGGACACCTCTCCGGATTGTCCCGCTTTTTACAGCGCAGATATGATTCTAACAAAATAATTCGTAACTGTCAATAGAATTTTTGAATTTTTTCTACTTTTTTTCTTTTTTATAAATGCACTACTAAATACAGCACGATTAATACTGCCTTTTATCGCAGAATAACTGCGCAATCTGTAAATCTTCCGGAGTAGTTATCTTGATATTTTCATACGACCCTAAAATCATTTTTACTTTGTAATCTGTCATTTTTTCTACTACCATAGCATCGTCTGTTACAGAAATTGTTTTTCCTGACTGTTCTTCTGCAATAATCGTTTTATATGTATCCCATATCATTGTTCTTTCAAATGTTTGTGGGGTCTGCACCATCCATACATTGCTTCTGTTTGGAGTTTGAACGGCAAATAAATCTTCATCTGCTATTTTTATCGTATCTTTTACAGGCATTCCCGCTACACATGCTTTATACTTTTCTACTCCTTGGGCGCACCTTTCTATGATTGCATCATCAATAAACGGTCTTGCACCATCATGGATCATAACGTATTGTGCAGTGCTTTCTTCTTTTTCTAAGGCTTGTAATCCGCAAAAAACAGAGTGATAGCGTTCTTTTCCTCCTGATACTATCGCCTTCACTTTTTTTATATTGTACTTTTCAATAATTTCTTTTTGACAATAAGAAATTTCTTCTTTTCCTGTTACCAGTATTATCTCATCTACCATACTCTTTTCAAATGCTAAAAGAGAATAATACAGCACCGGTTTCCCATTTAGCAATAAGTATTGCTTTGGCACGGTGCTGTTCATACGTTTTCCTCTTCCGGCAGAAAGAACTATGGCTGCGTATTTCGGCTTTGCCATACTGCCTCCTATCGTTCTCCTAATTTTAAGTTAGGAACTGCGTTTAAGTCCCAACCATCTCTTTTTCCTGCTATATATTCATAATAGGCTGCCGCACCTATCATAGCTGCGTTATCAGTACAGAAAATAGGTGATGGATGATAAAACTCCACTCCCTTTTTCTGACAGGCTTCTTTCATTCCATTACGCAAGGTTCCATTGGAGGCAACCCCTCCTGCAATAGCAAATTTCTTTATTCCAAATTCATCTACTGCCATCATTGCATGGTCAATTAACACATCTGTCACTGCTTTTTGGAAAGATGCTGCTATATCTGCCTGTACAATGGGAATATTTTTCATTTTACATCCATTTATGTAATTCAAAACTGCGGATTTTACACCGCTGAAACTAAAATCATACGGATCTTCTGCTACTTTCGCTCTTGGGAATGCAATTGCCTCCGAATTGCCTTCTTTGGATACCTTTTCAATTTTTGGTCCTCCCGGATACCCCAATCCGATTGCACGGGCTACTTTATCAAAGGCTTCGCCTGCTGCATCATCTCTGGTTCTTCCTAATATCTCGTATTTTCCATAATCTGCAACTTTTACAAGATGCGTATGACCTCCTGATACTACAAGACATAAAAATGGAGGTTCCAGTTCTTTATTTTCAATATAATTGGCACTGATATGACCTTCAATATGGTGCACACCGATTAAAGGCTTTTTTGCCGCATATGCAATCGCCTTTGCCTCTGCTACTCCAACTAAAAGTGCACCTACCAATCCCGGTCCATAGGTAACTGCTATGGCATCCATTTCTTCTAATGTCATTTCTGCTTCTTTTAGTGCTTCTTCGATTACCTGATTTATTTTTTCTATATGCTTTCTGGATGCAATTTCCGGCACTACGCCTCCATACAACGTATGTAATGCAATTTGAGATGAGATTACATTTGACAACACTTCTCTTCCATTACGCACTACTGCCGCTGCTGTTTCGTCGCATGAGCTTTCGATTGCCAGTATTACTACATCCTGTTTACTGCTTGTCATGTTTCTTTCCTTCCTATAACTTCTTTATTACTATTACTTATTGGTAAAATCCCAAAATTTTCCAGTTTCCATTTGCATCCTTGCGGAGCACATAGGTCTGGCTTGCTTTATTGGCACCTTTTTTTTCTTGAACAAAATAAGACACTTCTACATAGGCGCACTCCTGACCGTTTACTGTCTTATATGTTACTTCGTTGGTGCTGTCTATTGTATAACTGGTAATGGTTTTATCTTCATCTGCATAAGACTTTATGTCTGCCTTTACTGCTGTGAGATAAGTATCTTCCGGATTTTTTTCCTGAAGTTCTTGATCCATTAATTTTCTTGCCTGCTCTGTCAGTTGTTCTAATTCCTTTTCGGTGTGTTCTTCGTTGTAATAACACTTCAAGATTCGATTGTAAAATTTTACTACTTCTCTTGCTGTTTTTGGATAGGACTTATCCAAATCTTTTGTAATTACCTGTTCTACTTCTGTAAGATTTGTCTCTTTCCCTTTGTCGCGATTGGATAAATAATAATAATATCCAATACATAACCCTGCACATAATACCACAATAATAATTGTACGCAGATTCTTTTTCATAGAATCCCCTCCTTCATCCTTTGTTTTCTACTGGAAATCTAGTTCTACTGTTTTTCCATCTTTTCCAAGATGAGCATTGGGATAAATTTTTCGCACTTCTCCCATATATTCTTCTGCCCTTACCAAAGATGGACTGAAATGTGTTAACCACATCTCGGATACTTCTGCATCTTTTGCAATTTGTGCTGCCTCATAAAAGGTCATGTGCTTATATTGCTTTGCTTTTGCCAACTTTTCTTTTTCCGCATACATACCTTCTATAATTAATAAATCGGCATTTTTTGCTTGTTCCGTAATAGCCGGTGTTGGTCTTGTATCGGTACAGTAGGTTACTTTGATTCCTTTTCTCGGCTCGCCTAATACCATATCCGGTGTATAGGTTTTTCCTTCTAATTCTATCGTAGCACCTTTTTGCAGTTTACTCCAATAATTTCTCGGAATCCCCAGTTCTTGTACCTTTTCCAGCTGAAATTGTCCGGCTCTTGGTATTTCTACGGTATATCCATAGCAGGTGATTTTATGATTTACCTTGAATGCTGTAATATGATATCCCTTTATTTCCATTTTTTCTAATGGTTCTGTCAATTCAATAAACTCCAGCTGAAATGGTAAATCCGGTGCTATCACTCGAAGGGAATTTACTACTTTTTCCAATCCTCTTGGTCCTATCATGGTCAATGGTTCTGTTCTGTCTGCATTTCCCATACTAAGTAAAAGTCCCGGCAGCCCGCTGATATGGTCTGCGTGATAATGGGTAAAACACATCACGTCTATTGGCTTTGTACTCCATCCTTTTTCTTTTATAGCAATTTGTGTGCCCTCTCCGCAGTCAATAAGTAAACTGCTTCCATTATATCTTGTCATTAATGACGTAAGCCATCGATATGGAAGGGGCATCATTCCAGCTGTTCCTAATAAACATACATCTAGCATAATATTTCCTTTCAAATGAATTCTGTCACTTCTTGTTTTTGCACAGGAATTTTAAAAGAAGATGTCCACTTATCGTAACATTCCTCACATACATCAAACTCCTGCTTTTCTCCATCTTTCTTTGAAAAATATCCCCACACTTTTTCTACATGAAAAAATTCCTCTGTGTGGATTTCTCCGTTTTTCTGTATTTTTTTCTCACAACAATTGCATCTGATTTCTCCGTTTTCCGTTCTCATCTGTCATCCTCCTAATCGATTTCTATTATAGGTGGTACAGCGTCTTATTGAAAAGAGGGAATCTGTTCCAGCACCATAATCATGGCATCTTCCCTTGGTTTTTCATAAAATCCTTTTCGAACCCCCACACTTTGAAATCCGAATTTCTCATACAATTGAATGGCTGGCGCGTTGGATACTCTCACTTCTAATACGATACGAGTAATTTTCTTTTCTTTTGCCAACTCCAGTAAACCTGAAATTATCTTTTTCCCAATCCCTTGCTTCTGTACTTGTGGACTGACTGCAACATTGGTAATCTCGCCTTCTTCAAAGGAACAGTACATTCCGCAATATCCTAATACCTTTTGTTGGTGCTTTGCTACTACAAATATGGTATCCTGGTTTAATGCATCCAGGAAGCCTTGTTTTGACCATGGCATCGAAAATACCTGTGATTCGATTTCAGCTACTTGCCCTATGTCATTTTTTTGCATTTTTGTCACTATAACACTAGGCTTGTCCATTGGCTTTTTCTTTCTCCATACGTTCTCGTTCTGCCTGTGAAAGCCTTAAATAATCCGGTCTGTGTTCTTCTGCCGTCTGCACTTTGCCTTCTTGATAATATTTTTCTCCCAGGGCTGCTACTGCACCTGCCCGCTGTTTGTTCATATGCGCCGGTGCAAAGGAATACGGTACCTTGCAGTTTTCCTTGATATAGTCACGAAATACAGGTACACCATCTCCTAAAAACACTACGGCTTGTCCCAAATCATTTATTTTTGCAAGAATCTCATTAATTCCCACTGCGCACTGTGGCTCTAGCACATGCATGCCTTCTGCATCAAAGCGATACAAGCCTGTATAAGTCTGATTTCTTCTTGCATCCATTAATGGGCACACCATATCCTTGCATCCATACAGATTATATGCCAGCCCATCTACGGTAGGTATCTGGATTAATGGCTTTTTCAAAGCAAATCCTAGTCCTTTGGCTGTTGCTGAACCGATACGAAGTCCGGTAAAGGAGCCCGGACCGCCGGAAATTGCTATGGCATCTATGGTATTTAAGTCCAACTCTATCATTTTTGCTATTTCATCTAACATAGGCAGTAATGTCTGGGAATGTGTCTTTTTATAATTTACTGTATATTCCGCTAACATATTATCGTCCTCAACCAGCGCAACACTTGCTACTAATCCAGAACTGTCCAATCCTAATATTCTCATTTTTCTACCTCATTTATTGTAATTCTACGATAATCAAAACCTTTTTCTAAGTCTTTTTCTATTTTTATCTCTTTATAATGATCCGGCAAAATTTCTTCTATTAGATTTGCCCATTCAATCATGGTAAGTCCCTGACCGTAAAAATAGTCTTCGTAACCAATCTCATCCATTTCTTCAATATCGCCAATTCGATATACATCAAAATGGTAAAAGGGCATTCTGCCCTCCTCATATACTTGAACAATTGTAAAGGTCGGACTGTTAATTGGTTCGTCGATATCCAGTCCCTTTGCAATTCCCTGAGTTAGTACTGTTTTTCCTACACCTAAGTCTCCTATTAGTGTATATACTTCTCCCGGTTTTGCATTTTCACCTAATTCTTTTCCAAACAAAAATGTTTCTTCCGGGGAAAATGTTTCTTTTATCATATATTTCTCCTATTTTAACTTCAGACGATATTTTTCTAAATGGTCTTTTGCAAGACTTGCTACTGTTTCATATTCTGCGCCTATTACATCTCTTGGAATCACATAGGCATTTACTCTGCTACTGTAAATAAGCAAGTTACTTTTTGTTGAAACAATTTTATAAATCTGATTCCACAAAAGGTCTGCCGTCTGATCATTTTGCGATACATGTATGCCTTCTTCGTCAACTTTATAATGAAGTGCCTGTTTCAGCACATCGGATAACAATATCTGCTGTTTGGAACGGATGTATAAACTTCCCGGTACATATACCAAAAATACTACTCCGAAAATTGCATACAACACAGTATACATGGTATCTACTTTTCCTGCTGTTAAACCTGCCACTACCAGTACCAAAATTCCTATTACCGTTGCAAATATCCCCTGAAATCCATGGTAGGCATGATACAGATTAAATCGGTACATATCTTTCCAAGTAATTGTCACATCAAATTCTGTGCTCATCTGTATTTCTCCATTTCTATTTTCTTCGCATATAGTATAACCTTTTTACAAAAATAGGTCAACGGAAGATTAAAAGTCCCCAACATAAAAAGCCCGACTATCAAACATCTTTTTTGTTTCATAGTCAGACTTTCTGTTAAACTTATTTTTCTATTTTACTTTTTACATATTCTTGATTAAATTTACCATTTCTATTGCGGTGCATGCTGCATCGTATCCCTTGTTTCCTGCTTTTGTACCTGCACGTTCGATTGCCTGCTCAATATTATCCGTAGTCAGTACCCCAAATGTTACCGGTACTTCTGTTTTTAATCCTACGGTTGCAATTCCTTTGCTGACTTCTGCACACACATAATCATAATGGCTGGTAGAGCCTTTGATTACTGCTCCCACACAAACAATGGCATCATACTTTCCGCTTTCTGCCATCTTCTGAGCAATTACCGGAATTTCAAATGCTCCCGGTACCCATGCTAAGGTAATATCATCATCGGAAACTCCATGGCGAACTAAGGCATCCTGTGCTCCGCCGATTAATTTTGATACAATAAATTCGTTAAATCTTGCTGCTACAATTCCTACTTTGATTCCCTGTGCTACTACATTTCCTTCTAATACTTTCATTTTTCTTCCTCTTTTCTTTTTTATCTTGCTTTTTATTAAAAAATACTTTTATACTTTGTGATTTTTTTCACATTGTTTTCTAATATGTAGTCATATGCTGCATTTTATCTTGTTTGGTCTTTAGATAAAATAAATCCGTTTTCTTCGCAGGCATCTGAATCGGCACTCGTTCTTCTATGGTAATACCATAGCCGGATAAGCCACTGATTTTTTTCGGGTTATTGGTCAAAAGACGTAGCTTATGTGCTCCTAAATCATTTAATATCTGTGCTCCGATGCCATAGTCGCGAAGATCCGGAGCAAATCCCAAACGAATATTTGCCTCTACGGTATCTAAGCCTTGCTCCTGAAGTTCATATGCTTTTAGCTTGTTAATCAGTCCAATTCCTCTTCCTTCCTGTCGCATATAAAGCAATATGCCTCTTCCTTCTTTTGCAATAACCTTCATGGCTGTATCTAACTGTTCTCCGCAATCACATCTTCCTGAACCGAAAACATCTCCGGTAAGGCACTCGGAATGTACACGGCAAAGTACCGGTGCTCCGTCTGAAATATTTCCCATAACAAGTGCTACATGATGCTCTCCATTTAACTTATTTTCATAACCGTATATTTCAAATTCTCCATATTTTGTTGGAAGCTTTGCATGAGCCTCGCATCGAACTAAGCTGTCGCGTTCCATACGATAGCGAACTAAATCTGCAATGGTAATCACGGTTAAGCCGAACTTTTCTGCCAACTGCAATAATTCTGTGGTGCGCATCATGGTTCCGTCTTCTCTCATGATTTCGCAACAAAGTCCACAAGGTTTTAATCCTGCAAGTACTGCCAAATCTACCGTTGCTTCTGTGTGTCCTGTTCTTTTCAACACACCGCCTTCTCTGGCTTCTAATGGAAACATGTGCCCCGGTCTGCGAAAATCCTCCGGTTTTGCTCCCTCTTTTACCGTAGCTAACGCTGTCTTGGAACGTTCATAAGCTGAAATTCCCGTGTCTGTATCTACTTCATCAATGGATATGGTAAATGCTGTCTGATGATTATCTGTGTTCTGCTCTACCATCTGTTTTAATCCCAGCTGCTGACACAATTCTTTACTCATAGGCATACAAATCAAGCCTTTTCCATGCGTTGCCATAAAATTTACATTTTCCGGTGTGGCAAATTCTGCTGCACAAATAAAATCTCCTTCGTTTTCTCTGTCCGGGTCATCAATGACCATGACAATTTTTCCCTGGCGAATATCTTCCAATGCCTGTTCAATACTATCTGTTGTGTTCTTCATTTTTTCTCCTCCTGACGAATAACATTAACAAAATCCATATTTTTGTAAAAATTCTTCTGTGACTTTACTTTCTTGCTGTTTCTTGGCTCCACCCACAAAGCGTTCTACATATTTTCCTATGATGTCACATTCTAAATTTACGATATTTCCTATCTGTTTTTCTGACAATGTGGTTTCTTGTCTGGTATGTGGAATAATGGATACCTGAAAGTTTTTTTCTGATACCTTCGCTACGGTAAGACTGATACCATCTATGGCAATGGAGCCTTTTTCCACGATGTAGCGTAATAATTCCGGTGCCGCTTCTATGGTGTACCAAACTGCATTTTCTTCCGGACGAATTTGAACAACACTTCCGGTTCCATCAATATGTCCGGAAACGATATGTCCTCCGAATCTTCCATCTGCCGCCATTGCTCTTTCCAAATTCACATGGTCTTTTGCCTTTATCTGGGATAAACTACTGCGGTGCATGGTTTCTGTCATAACATCTGCCCAGAAACCATCTTTTTCCAGTTTTACTACGGTAAGGCATACACCGTTAACCGCTATGCTATCTCCTAACTTTGTGCCTTCCAGCACTTTGTTACACCCAATCTGAATCATTGCCGAAACACCTTGTTTTCGGATAGACTCTATGATTCCTGTTTCTTCTACAATTCCAGTGAACACGTTTTCTCACCTACCCTTCCTGTAATGCAGATATCTTCCCCATATATTATGGTTTCTACATTTTGAAGCTTAATCGCATCCTGCATTTTCTCTATTCCGTTCCCTTCTATCGGGGACTTTGCCGTTGCTCCCGCTACTAATTTAGGAGCAATAAATGCATATACTCTTTGCACCAACTGTTCTGATAACATGGAGGCATTTAAGGTTCCTCCGCCTTCTAATAAAATACTGTCTATTTTTTGCTCTGCTAATTTTTGCATCAGCTCTTTTAAATTTAGTTGTCCTTGTTTATTTTTGGAAACAGGTAACATATGGAGTCCCTGTTGCTTTAATCGCGCTATTTTTTCTGAATCGCCCTGACAATATGCCAGGATGGTTTCCTGTTCTGGGGCAGTTGTTACTATCTGACTGTTTTCCGGTATTCGCACCTGTGAATCACAGATAATACGAATAGGATTTCTCCCCTGTGGGATACGACAGTTCAACATCGGATTATCTGCCAGAACGGTTCCGATTCCTGCCATAATTCCACGGTATTGATTGCGCAACTGCTGCACTTTATTTCTGGCACTTTCTCCTGTTACCCACTTAGAATCTCCCGTTTCACATGCAATTTTTCCATCTAATGTCATGGCATATTTCATTGCCACAAATGGCATCCCAGTCTCTATGTAATGAAAAAACACTTCGTTGAGTGCCCGGCACTCTTTTTCTAAAATTCCTGTTTCTACTTCAATTCCATGTCCTTCTAAGATTTTAATTCCTTTTCCTGCCACTAATGGGTTAGAATCCCGACACCCTACAAATACGCGCTTTATCTTTTTTTCTATAATAATGTCTGTACATGGCGGTGTCTTTCCCTGATGACAACAGGGTTCTAAGTTCACATATAAGTCTGCGCCTTCTGCTTCTGTTCCACATTTTAGCAAAGCGTTTCGCTCTGCATGAAATCCACCGTATTGTTCATGGAATCCTTCGGAAATCACCTCTCCGTTCTTTACTACCACACATCCCACCATAGGGTTGGGAGATGTTTTCCCCATTCCTTGCGCAGCAAGTTCTAACACTCGTTGCATATATTTTTCTTTTTCCTGCATTTTCATTCTCCTAACTATTGCATAAAAAAACCCCAAGACCGGCAAAAACCAAATCTCAGGGTAAGTAAAACACGCATAAGTTTTCATGCCTGTCATCTTCTTTCATCCAGACTATACTGTCGGCTTCGGAGTTGCTTTGTAGCTCACCGAATCTGCACCTTAGTGCTCGCGGGCTTTACCGCCGGTAGGGAATTGCACCCTGCCCTGAAGATTTCTATATTCTCTTTTTATTTTTGTTTTTTATTTTCTATAGTTTCCTTTTAAAAATGGAGATAACGGCTTGTAAATCACCAATGTGATAATTACACTGAACAATCCTTTTACAAAGGTAAATGGCGCATTAAAGATAATCAAACACTCCAGAATGTTATCTACTCCTGAAAAAATTGCCTGATATGCTGCTAAGATTGTTTCCTTCGGGAGAAAATTGTAATACACCGGATATACAATAAAATAATTAGATACGATACTAATTAATGCCATCAGAAGTGCTCCCAGTAATGCTCCGAAAACTGCGCTCTTTTTTCCCTTCCATTTCTTGTAAACCAAACCTGCCGGAAGTACAAATGCTGCTCCTAAAATAAAATTAGAAAGTTCTCCTACTCCTGCAGTATCTGTCATAAATAAGTGAAGCAAATTCTTAATGAGACAAATTACCACTCCACTAATGGGTCCCATTGCAAAAGTTCCTACTAATGCCGGAAGTTCTGACAAATCCATTTTTATAAAGTTCGGCATAAATGGTGTAGAAAAATCTAAAAACATTAAGATAAATGCAATTGCTGACAACATAGCTGTCATTGTCATCTTCCAAACATTTACTCTTTTCCCATTTCTTACCGTTGTTGTGTTTACAGTATCCATTCTTATCGCTCCTTTTCTTACCATTACTTGTGTATACAAAAAGCCCTGAGAATTAATCTTCTCAGGGCTTGTATCTACTTATTGTTCTATATCACTTCTTCTCTCATCCAGACTGTACTGTCGGTTTTGGATTCGCACCAATATCCTGCCATTATGGCTCACGGACTTGCCCACATTGTGGTATCACCGTCGGTCGGGAATTCTTTTAAAAAGTCACCCTGCCCTGAAGAACTTTATTTTGTTTTCTAAAACGTATTGTACTCGCACTTTTTCATTCTGTCAACTACTCAATGATAATTCCATCAAAGAAATTGTTTCCTTTGCGTACTCTATCATTATTTCTACGATTACGTTGTCCGTTTTTCGGCTTTTGTGTCGGCTTCGTCGTTTTTTGCTTTTCTTTGCGTTCTTCTTTCTTCTGCACCTCTGACTTGCCACCACCGATTTTCATGGTAAGCTGAATACGTTGCTTTTTCTCATCTACGGAAAGCACCTGTACGTCTACAATATCACCTACGCTGACTGCCTCTAATGGATGCTTGATAAAACGGTCACAGATTTCAGAAAGATGTACCAGTCCATCCTGATGCACTCCGATATCTACAAAGGCACCAAAGTCAATTACATTTCGAACGGTTCCTTTTAGAATCATACCCGGTTTTAAATCTTTGATTTCTAACACGTCGCTTCGCAAAATTGGTTTTGGCATATCTTCACGAGGGTCACGCGCCGGTTTTTCCAGTTCTCTTACAATATCCTCCAGTGTAAGTGCACCGATTCCTAATTCTTCTGCTAATGCATCATAATCTGCAATTTTCTTAGAAATCCCCTCTACATTACGATTTTTAACATCTTCCATGGTGTAGCCCAATTTTTCCAACAACTTCTTGGTTGCATCATAACTTTCCGGATGCACACTGGTTCCGTCTAGTGGATTTTTACCATCTGCAATTCGCATAAATCCTGCACACTGCTCGTATGCCTTTGGACCTAATTTTGCCACTTTTAATAGTTGCGCACGAGTCAGGAATCGTCCGTTTTCTTCTCGATATGCTACGATATTTTTTGCAATGACTTTACTGATTCCGGAAATGTATTCTAACAGAGATGCAGATGCTGTGTTAAGGTCTACACCAACCTTATTTACGCAATCTTCTACTACACCGCCTAATGTCTCGCTTAACTTCTTTTGGTTCATATCATGCTGATACTGTCCGACTCCGATGGATTTTGGATCAATCTTTACCAACTCTGCTAATGGATCTTGTAAACGTCTTGCAATGGATGCAGCACTTCTTTGTCCTACATCAAAATTAGGAAACTCTTCTGTTGCCAACTTACTTGCTGAATACACAGAAGCTCCTGCTTCGTTTACAATTACATACTGTACCGGTTTTGGAATCTCTTTTAGCAAATCCACAATTACCATTTCGGATTCACGGGATGCTGTTCCATTTCCTACCGAAATAAGGGATATATCATATTTTTGAATTAACTGTTTTAATATCTTTTTAGACTCTTCTACTTTATTCTGTGGAGCTGTTGGGTAAATGACTACGGTATCTAATACTTTTCCCGTGGAATCTACTACCGCAAGTTTACATCCGGTACGGAATGCCGGGTCCCATCCAAGTACTACTTTTCCAGCAATTGGTGGCTGCATTAAGAGCTGCTCTAAGTTCTTACCAAATACCTTAATTGCTCCATCTTCTGCCTTTTCTGTTAATTCATTACGAATCTCTCGTTCAATGGCAGGTGCAATCAGACGTTTATAGCTGTCTTCTACTACTGCTTTCAATGCAGGTGTTGTATTAGGGTTGTCCTTTTCAATGACCTTCTTTTCTAAGTATCTTAAAATATCTTCTGTTGGAGCTTCGATTTTCACAGTAAGGACTTTCTCTGCCTCACCACGATTCAATGCAAGTATTCGATGTCCTGCCAGTTTTGCAAGACCTTCTTCAAATTCATAATACATTTCGTATACAGATTCTGCTTTTGGATCTTTGGCTGTGGATGTGATTTTTCCTCTTTCCATGGTAACTTTTCGGATATATTTTCGATAATCTGCTTCATCGGAAATACTTTCCGCAAGAATGTCCATGGCACCATTAATAGCATCCTGTGTTGTATTTACCTCTTTTTCCGGATTTAAGAATGCTTTCGCCTCTTCTTCTAATGTCTTATCTGTTTCCTGCTGCATAATTATATTTGCCAGCGGCTCTAATCCTTTTTCTTTGGCAATCGTTGCACGCGTACGACGCTTTGGTCGATATGGACGATACAAGTCTTCTACTACCACCAATGTCTCTGCTGCTAAAATCTGATGTTTCAGCTCTTCTGTCAATTTTCCCTGTTCTTCTATGCTTGCTAATACCTGTCCCTTTTTCTCTTCCAGGTTACGCAAATAGTTCAGTCTTTCATACAGATTACGAAGCACCTCATCGTTTAATGCTCCAGTAGCTTCTTTACGATATCTGGAAATAAAAGGAATGGTGTTTCCTTCGTCAATTAATTTTACGGCAGCTTCTGCCTGATTCTTACGAATATTCAATTCTTCTGCCAGTTTTGCAATTATATCCATTCTAGTTCTCCCTTGCTTTTGAATTCTATGCAAATGCATTCTTTTCCTATTATAGCGGATTTAGAAATTGGTTTCAAGAAATACCTTTTTGACAAATAAAAAAAGAACCGTTATACTGCAAATGGTAATAACGATTAAAGGAAAATTTATATGAAACGTGAACGAAAAAAGGAAGAAACCGCCCTTTTTTACATTGGCTGGTTTTTTGTCATCATTTTATTTATTATTTATATACTTTTGAAGAAAATGCCTTCACTTTTTCAAGCAAATGGGCCTTGTCTCATACACATGCTTTTTGGTATCTATTGCCCTGGTTGTGGAGGTACTCGTGCTATCTCTGCTTTTTTTCATGGACACCTGTGGAATTCTTTTGTCTGTCATCCCATTGTGCCTTACACCTTTCTTCTTGGGGGATGGTTTCTTATCAGTCAGACAGTGGAACGTGTTTCAAAACATAAATTAAAAATCGGACTACACTACCGTGACATGTATCTATGGATTGCCCTTGCCATTGTAGTTTTAAATTTTATTGTAAAAAATGTACTGTTGCTTGTATGGCAGATTGACCTTCTCGGAAACTATACTCTTTAAAAAATCCTTATGTATTGGAAATGGTTTCTCCATACATAAGGATTTCATTTACGCAATTTTCGCGTGGTTTATTCTTCCATAAATTTATCGTGTACTGCCCGCATTGCCTTTTCCACATCTTCTTCGTTGATTAACACGGTAATACGAATCTCAGAGGTAACAATCATTCGGATATTGATTCCCACATTGTAAAGGGCTTCAAACATCTGTGCTGCCACACCCGGATTTGACTGTACGCCTGCACCTACAATAGATACTTTGGCAACTGTATCGTCAAACTTAATTTCTTTTGCAGTAATACGATTCTTATTCTCTTCTAAAATAGCAACTGCTTCTTTTAAATCATCTCTTGCTACTGTAAAAGAAATGTCCTTACTGCCATCGCGTCCAATGGACTGAAGGATTACATCTACATTAATATTATGCTTTGCCAATAAATCAAATATCTTAAATGCGATTCCCGGTGTATCTTCTACTCCGATGATTGCAATTCGTGCAGCATTTTTGTCTACTGCCACACCACTAATCAGCATACTTTCCACGTCTGTTTCCTCCTTCACAACGGTTCCTTCTGCATTATTCAGGCTGGAACGAACTACCAGCTGAACTCCATACTTCTTTGCCATTTCCACAGAACGATTGTGTAGAACCTTTGCTCCAAGTGTTGCCAATTCTAACATCTCATCATAAGTAATTTCTTTTAATTTCTTAGCTTGCGGCACAATTCTGGGATCTGCTGTATAGACACCTTCCACATCTGTATAAATCTCACATGCATCTGCATGAAGTGCTGCTGCTAAGGCAACTGCTGTGGTATCGGAACCGCCACGCCCCAATGTAGTAATATCATCATACTTATTGACTCCCTGAAAACCAGTTATAATTACAATTTTACGAGATTCCAACTCATGTTGAATCCGTTCTGTATCTATTCGCTTAAAACGAGCATTTCCATAACTGGATGATGTATGCATTACAACTTGAAATGCATTTAAAGAAACCGATGGCACTCCTAATGCGGACATTGCCATGGACATTAAGGCTACCGAAGTCTGTTCACCTGTTGCAAGCAACATATCCAATTCACGTTTGGATGGATTGGGATTAATATTCTTCGCCATCTCGATTAAATGATCTGTGGTTTTGCCCATTGCGGACAAAACCACCACTACGTCATTTCCATTCTGATATTCTTCGATACATCTTTTTGCAACATGAAAAATTCTTTCTTTGTCGGCAACAGAACTTCCACCGAACTTTTTTACAATCAGCATATCTTTCTCCCGAATTCCCTATTATCCTACTTCTTTAACATAAAACACATTATATTATATGCTTTTTTGTAATATGGAATTCATTTTTCATTTCTATTCTACACGAATGCGTTGACGCATATTTTTGAGTTTTGCTGACTTCTCTTCAAACTCTTCTTCCGTCAATACATCTGTTACGAATCCAACTTCGTCTGTAATTTCCGGAACTTTCACAAATTCCACATTTCCAAATATTGCTGTTACCTCTTCTTCGCTGTCTGTTGTTCTTACGAAGAAACGGCTACTTGCCTTTTTACAATCTACCAATTCTAACTTCTTGGAACTCCAGGAAATCATAATATTTCTATGTAAATGCTTTGCAATGTCTACAATATCAGCAACTACTGCACTTGCAGTTGGAAGCTTTCCTGCTCCACTTCCGTAAAACATAGCATCTCCTAATACGTTTCCATGTACAAAAATCGCATTAAATACATCATTAACGCTAAATAATGGATGCTGCTGTGACAACATAAATGGTGCTACCATAGCATAATAACTGTCTCCTACCTTCTTGCTGGTAGCAAGCAACTTAATTACTCTGCCCATTGCTTTTGCATACTTAATATCTGTTGCTGTAATCTTGGTGATTCCTTCTGTATAAATTTCTTCAAAATCTACCTGTTGTCCACATACCAAGGAAGTTAAAATAGCAATCTTACGACAAGCATCATAACCTTCAATATCTGCGGTTGGGTCTGCCTCTGCATATCCTCTAGACTGTGCGTCTTTTAACACATCATCAAATTCAAGTCCTTCAAAGGTCATTTTGCTTAACATATAGTTGGTTGTACCATTTAAGATTCCGGTAATTTCTTCGATTTCATCTGCTGTTAAAGAAGAATTCAAAGGACGAATAATCGGAATCCCTCCTCCTACACTTGCTTCAAATAAGAAGTTAATATCCTTCTCTTTTGCAATTGCAAGAAGTTCTGCTCCGTGTTTTGCCACTAATGCTTTATTGGAAGTAGCTACATTTTTTCCTGCCATTAAGGCACGTTTTACAAATGTGTATGCCGGCTCTACGCCACCCATTGCTTCTACTACTACCTGTACCTCTTCATCATTGGCAATTATATCATAATCATGAACTACTTTATCTGCCATTGGATCTCCCGGGAAATCCCGTAAATCTAATATGTACTTTACTTCGATTTCATCGCCTGCACGCTTGGCAATGCTTTCTCTATTTGTGTTTAATACTTCTACTACTCCGGAACCGATAGTTCCATAACCTAAAATCGCTATCTTGATCATGTTGTCACTCCCTGGCTAAAATTTTTAAATAATGTATGCCTTCCTGTTGCTCAATGTTTTCCACCATCTGGGACACATTCTTTGTATCTGGCAGCACATCAACGCTTAAGGTCAGCGAAGCAATTCCATTAACGGGTATACTCTGATGAATCGTAAGAATGTTTGCATGAAAATCTGCTACAATCCTAAGAACAACTGACAAAAGTCCCGGTTCATCATCCATCTGTATCACCATGGTAATCGTCTTTCCCTTGGCATTGTCATGAAATGGAAAGATGTCATCTTTATACTTATAAAAAGAGCTTCTGCTGATTCCAACCATATCAGTTGCTTCCTGTACAGATTCAGCCCGCTCTGATTCCAAAAGCCTCTTCGCTTCAACCACCTTCAACAATACCTCAGGAACAGCTTTTTTCTTCAAAACAAAATATTTTGTTTTTTCTTGCATTTTGCCCTCCTGGTGTGTTTGTCTGTGAAATACATTTGTGCTCATAGGAAAGATGTTAGCATATTTATGCATGCAATGCAACACCTTTTTCTATTTTATTACTAAAATTTCCTACTTCCGCCACCGGATACTCTTCCTCCGGCGCCAACATGTGTGGTTGTTTTTCCGCCACTTCCACCACTTCCGTCTGATTTCGGAATATGTCTGTGGGTAACAAACTGATTTACAAAAGCATCTTCTTTTTTTCTTAATTTTACACTTCCATTTTTCTCAATTGAATATTTATAACCACCAAATTTCAAACGATAAGAACCGATAATACATCCAATGGTCAGTCCACCTGCTGCAATTGCTATTATAAAAGCAATTCCTGCTTCTACCGGTGTAATCTGACGATATACATATTTTGCCGTTTTTTTCAGCATTGCTTCAAAGGCTTTTCCGTATTCTTCATCGCTTACTTTTTCATAGCCTGCATCCAAAATATTATCTCTTTTGGCATCGTTGATACAATCAATTGCTTCTCCAAAGGTTCGCATGATAAGCTCTCGATTATCCATATCAACGAAAAAGATGATTCCATCATCGCAAGTAGTATAATCATCAAACCACTTTTCGGCATAATAGGTTGCATCCATTCCTTCGGCATCATCTGTAGTAACCGCCATTACATCCCAGCCGGTTTTTTCTTC
Organism: Roseburia sp. MSJ-14; assembly: GCF_018918225.1. NCBI lineage: Bacteria > Bacillati > Bacillota > Clostridia > Lachnospirales > Lachnospiraceae > Roseburia > Roseburia sp. MSJ-14. The sequence continues at coordinate 26,693 of NZ_JAHLQD010000037.1, read as the reverse complement.
CATCTTTTCTATCTGGGATTCTATTTCCTCTATTTCGGACTGACTTAATAAACCTGCCTGATCTGTCACCTGACTATTAGCTGCATTTGCTGAAAATCCGCTTCCCATCACAAAGATACAGGTAAGCAGCAATGCCAGTATAACTTTTTTACCCTCAAAATATGTACTTTGCTTTTTTCTCATTCTCATAACAGATATCCCCCCATCAATGCCAAAATTAATACCACTCCAAAAACAATTCCACCCAGTATCCATACTTTTTTGTAATCAATCGGAAGTTCTCCGTATACTTTTCCATCCTGGCCATTCATGGAATAATAATACATTTTTCCATTTTTTCCTTTATAGGTAACGGTCCAGACAGGAAGCATGGTGTAATCCCAATTTTCCTGTGTCTGATTCAAATGACAGCTTTTTACCGATATGGAAGAATATCCTTTTACCGTTCCTCGCAAAATCTTTTCACCATACTCATTGGCTTCCTGCTGCACCTGTTTGTTTAGCTCTGTTCTTTCAATGTCACGCTTTTCTGCTAAAAACCCGGACAAAAATCCCATATGAAACTTCTGTACCTTACTGACATCATACGGAAGTACTCCCTCTGCCAGCTTAGCGTTTGACTTCTTTAATGCATTCTTGGTAATGTCCTCTAAATGAACATCACCTTCACGTTCTACGCAGTATACCTTTGTCTCGGTATACTCTGTATCTCCGCTTCGCCATACACGGACATTTCTGCCCTCTGCCTGCATAGAGCCTTCCATATCCATATCTACCATCCAATATGGAAAATATACACCGGAAATCTTTTCAATCTGTTGTTTGTTAAAAAATGCCTTTGGTACAAACTTCTTACTATGTACATAGTCTAAAAACTTCTCTGTTGCCTGTTTTTTATCAATAGCAAACGGAATAATTTTATCCGGCAAAAACTCGCCGGATACCCTTCCTGACAACACCACCGGATTATGACAATAATAGCAAAATGTTGCTGCTGTTGTCTCATCTGTTACAATTTCCGCACCACAGCTTGGGCAGTGATAAATCACTGCCTCCTGTGTTTCTTTTTCTGTGGTATTTTCTTCTTGTGTATCTTCCTCAAAGTTTACCGCTTTTTCTTCACTGCCTTCCTCCGGCTTTAATGCTTCTAATTCTTCTTGAGAAAAATCAGAAAGACAGTATTCGCATTTATATTTCTGCGTAGTCGGGCTAAAAATCAACTCACCGCCACAGTGAGGACACTTATAACTTACTACTGCCATTGGTACTCTCCCTTACCTTTCTCTTATGCTCTTGGTTTTCCACATTCGGAGCAGAATTTTCCTGTATTGGTTGCTCCGCATGCACATGTCCACTCTCCATTATCTACCGGCTTTGGTTTTCCACATTCGGAACAGAACTTTCCACTGTTTACTGCTCCACACGCACATGTCCACTCTGTCTGAATAATTGGCTTTGGTTTTCCGCATTCGGAGCAGAATTTTCCTGTATTGGTTGCTCCACATTCGCAAGCCCACTCTGCTTCTCCTGCCGGACTTTGTGCCTGTGGCTGAACCGGAACAGCTCCGCCTACATGGAAGTCATTGGTATTTTGCTGCTGTGGCTGCACTGGTGCCTGTGGCTGTCCGTTTGGATTCATCTGTGAAAATCCATTCATCATACCACTCATGGCATTTGCTCCCATTCCAACTCCCATAAATCCAGTCATTGCTCCTGCACTATTGGAACCTGCATCTTTTACACCCTGTGAAAGATTTTTCACCATATAGCCCTGTGCAATTGCCGGATCACTCAACATTGCACCTTCATTTCTACTATTGATTAATTCTTTTGATTCATCATCATAAGAAATGCTTGCAATACCAACTGCCTGTATTTCCATACCACGCATTTGATTCCAGTCTTCATCCAGAATCTGAGACATGTATTTGCTTAATTCACGTCCCTTAGATGGTACAAAGGAAATACGCATACCGTCTGCGGACAGCTGATTGATTGCTGTCTGCAATGCTTCTAAAAATTCGGAAATATACTGTTCATTGATATCTGTAATTTCTACATGATCTTTATTTCTTGGAATTGCTTCTGCATAAAAACGAAGTGGATCTACGATTTTTACAGAATACGTTCCGTGAGCACGCAAGAATAACTCTGCGTTATAGAAACTGTCGAAATAATTGATTGGATTTCTGGTTCCAAACTTAATTCCTTTGATTTCCTGCAAATTAATGTAAAATACTTTTTGCTGGGTAGGTGTCTGTCCACCAAACTTAATTCTGCCAAAGGATTCTTTTAAAGTATCCTTTAACTGTCCATTGAATAAAGATGGTAAAGAGGAATTGTCTACCTTATAATATCCCGGTTCAGCAGTGTAATCCACAATCTTACCACCATCTACTAACATCATAAACTGGTTGTCATATACATGAATCACAGAACCATTGGATACGGTATTGTCTGTTCCTTTTTTGTTCTCACCTTTTCGAATCATTACTCCTCTGGTAAAGACGGTCTGGTCTCCCATATCATCTGGTTCATAAACCTCTAACCACTGATCTGCTAATGCTCCTCCGACTGCCGCTGCTGCTGCTTTAATTAATCCCATAACGAACCTCCTGATTTTTGTTTTATTTATACATTACACCCTTTGGTATGTAACTTCATAAAAATGTTGCAAAGACCAAACCTGCATATTGATTGGTACCACTTCACTTCCACAGTATTCACAACGTTTAATTCCAAGCGTCTGAATAGGGGCACCACAATTTGGGCAGGTAAGTCCTACTCCATGGCTATTGTTTGCCATATTTTCATTTTGAATATACATTAGTTCCATATTATATTTTGTTTGTTCCAACAAATCTTTTTTTCCTGACAGAATTTTTCCGCCTTTTTCTTTATAATGAATGTGTTCTACGGCACTTTGCAGTGTAACAATACAACGTCCGTTCTTCTTTTCGTACTTGGCAATCTCTGTCTGATGAATACGAATTCGCTCATAGACCTCTCTAACACCTGCTGTCTGATTTTCCAAAATCCTGCCTTCTACCTGTTCTTTTAATGCTTCTGAGGCATCTGACATTTGTTCCATACTTTGTGTTGTAATTGCCAATAATGATACCCGCAACACTTCTTCTGCCTTATTTTTAAACTGAACCCAGTTAAACTCCGGAAAGTCCTTTTGTATCTGCGGTTCCAGTATTCGTGTCATTCCAGATACGGATGCCGGAGTTACAGAAAGTTCTTCTTCCTGCTTCCTCCAGCCCTCTGTCAAAGAGTCTGTCCCGAATATTTCTCTGGAAAATCCACGCACTTTTCTCTTAATGTATTCTACTAATATTACAACTGCAATTATCATGCATAGCAGAACTACTCCAAACAGTACTAAGCCTTTCATTCGTTCTCTCCCATTTTTTCCGGACAACCAAGACTTTTCCATTTCAAATATGCATTAATGAACAAATCTATATTTCCATCCATAACACTATCTACATTTCCAGTCTCTGCATTTGTCCTATGGTCTTTTACCATGGTATATGGCTGCATAACATAGGAACGAATCTGATTTCCCCAGCCAATTTCTGTTACTTCTCCACGGATATCTGCTGCTTTTTTCTCGTTTTCTTCCTGTTTTAACAAGTACAGCTTTGCCTTTAACATTTGCATTGCTTTATCCTTGTTCATATGCTGGGAACGCTCATTTTGGCATTGCACTACAATTCCGGTAGGAAGATGGGTAATTCGAATTGCAGAAGATGTCTTATTGATATGCTGTCCACCGGCTCCACTGGAACGATAAGTATCAATCCGCAAGTCGTCATCCTTAATTTCAATATCTAATTCTTTTTCAATATCCGGCATTACATCACAGGATGCAAAGGAAGTCTGGCGTTTTCCTGCTGCATTAAATGGAGAGATACGCACTAAACGATGTACTCCTTTTTCTGACTTAAGGTAGCCGTATGCATTTTCTCCACATACTTCAAAGGTAATGGACTTAATTCCGGCTTCATCACCATCTAAGGAATCTAATACTTCTACGGTAAATCCCTTGTCCTCTGCCCAACGTTTGTACATACGATATAGCATTGCATTCCAGTCACAGGATTCTGTTCCTCCTGCTCCGGCATGCAAGGACACAATGGCATTTTCTCCATCATATTCCCCGGACAATAACGTCTTAATTCTGATATTTTCAAAGGTCTGCTTGAATTCTTCTAACGCTTCCTGAATCTCCGGAATCAATGATGCATCTTCTTCCTCGTATCCCATTTCCAGCAATGTTTCAATATCGTCATATTGCTGCGTCAAATGAGCATATGTTTCCACGTCATCCTTCAAGCTCTTTAACTCCTTCATTTTCTGTTGGGATACTTCTGTATTATCCCAAAAATCAGGAGCTTCCATTTCTCTTTCTAATTCCTGGATTTTCTTTTCTTTGTTAGCCAGGTCAAAGTGAATCCCTCACTTCAACTAACGGTTCTTTGTATGTGTTCAATGTTGTTTTGAACTGGTCTAATTCAACCATTATGTCACCTCTTTCTTATGGGCAAAATTCCCACTATTAGTTTTATTATAAAGTTTTCCCAAACGCTCGTCAATGTAATTATCGTTTCAGACTCCGAATGTATTCTTTTTGTGCTTTACTGACTTTTAGTGATTCTGTTATTTTTTGCAATGCTTTATTATGGGTAAAGTCATTTAAATGGTTCTCTCTCAAAAAAGGTTCCGTCTCTTTGGGAAATTCCCGATAGCAGATAGATACTGCCCATGCCTGTGCCATTTCCACATAATATGCTTCACTGGAAATTTTATCAATTTCTGTTAATACACGTTGCAAATATTCTTCCTTTACATAGTAATCTAACAACTGTACCAGTGCAAAACGAATTTCAAATTCTTTTTCGGAATGCAAATATTCCTGCAAAAACTCCCACATTTCTTCCGGCTGTTCTTTTGCTATTTTTATGCTGTTACAACAACTATCACATACCGACCAATTATCAATTTTCGGAATAAACGCCCGCAGAAATGTCTCTTTTTCCTGTAAATTTCCCTTTGCATATCCCAGGGTCATTCCTTGCAGCATAATTTCCTCCATGGAGTCATCCTGAGCTTCTTGCAAGTATTCTTTCCAGTTGTCTTTGGCAAGTTTTTTTGCAAGTTCACGAAGTTTCGGAAGTCTTACCCCTAAAATGGATTCTACCCCGGGCAAAAGGCTTGCCGTGAATTTTTGATATTCTGGTTCTTTTAAAGCCTCTAATTGTTCTTTTATCCAATGATTATCGTATGCTCTCATATTTTTCTCCCGTTCTCACATTCTTGACTATTCTTGCAACAGAAAAAGGCAGTCCATTATCAGACTGCCATTCTTATGATTCTAATTTCCAAAATATGCATCTATTCCATCTGCAATTCCCTGCGCCAGTTTCTGTTGATAACTGTCAGTTGCCATGTTCTGGTCTTCTGTAGGATTGGTCATAAATCCCATTTCTACAATCGTTACCGGCACTGTACACCAGTTGATTCCACTCATGGTATCTGTTTCCCAGACATATTTTTTATTGGCTCCAGTCGCATTTACTGCTCCGTCTAACACACAATCAGAAAGGGCACGGCTTTGACTATAAAGATTTCCCATATATGGATTGGAAGCTGTTGGACAAATCGTTAAAATTCCGTTTTCACTACTATTATCCGAACCATTTGCGTGAATACGAATAAATGCATCTGCACCGGCATTATTTGCTATGGCTGCACGCTCACTGTTGCTAAGATTTACATCATTGGTAGTACGCACCATAATAACTTCATATCCTCTGGCTTCTAATTCTTCCTGTAGCTTTAATGATACCTGCAAATTCAGTTCATATTCTTTTAGTCCGGTTGTGGTTCCTGTTGTTCCACCTGCAACCTTTGCCTTTGTCTCTGACGCTCCGGGTCCTATGGGTTCTTGTTCGCTATTTCCCTTTGCCTGATGTCCGGCATCAATCACAATCAGATGTCCACCTGTTGTCATTTCTGAGGCTAATTTCAAATATTCTGATGCAATATAGTATTCCTGATTTTCAATTTGTACTGCACTCCATGTTCCGTCATCTGCCGTACGCAAAAACTTCGTTCTTCTTCCTGCAACCTCATATACTTCACTGTCTTTGGATGGAAGTGTACGCACATTTACTTTGTCCGTAGTTAACACTTCTTCTTCGGCATATACTACAGTATCCGGATTCAAGGCAGGCAATGGTGCAACATTTTCCTGTTGCTGATTTTGTTGTACAATACTTCCTTGTCCCTTGTCTTCTTCTGTTTCGGTGATTTCTTTTGTTTCCTCTTGCGTCGGAACTTCTTCCTGTTTTTGACTTGTTTGTTCTACTTTTTTCTCTTTTCCACAACCTGCCAATAGTACTGCCATCATTATCAACAGTACCAAGAAACCTCTTTTTTTCATTTGCGTTTCCCCTTTATTTTATAAAATTCACGGCATAAGCAATTACGTTTGCTACGCCTGCCACTGCAACATACCCTGTTATTACTGATTGCAGTCTGTAATTTTTTACTTTTGCAAACAATATTCCTATCAAAAGCCACAAGAGCACTGCTGTCACAAACATAACTCTTGCACCAGAAACATACATTGTAGGAGAAAAATACATAACGGCGGCACTTGCAAGAGACGCTAACAGCATCAATACCATTACACATTTTTCTAATAAACTTTCTCCTACTTTCCACAAAAAGACACCTAGCAAAATTAATATTCCTATCTGCCAGATACAGGCAAATATCTGTATCCCGCTTAAGGATGCTAAGGTAGCGGTTTTTTCCACCGGTACCATTCCCTCTGAAATCCCCATCCCCAATTCCGAAAACACATTAATTCCTAAAATACTTACCCAAGTACTAAGGACACCTGCTGCTGTCAGAATACTAAAAATAATTTTTTGTTTAGTTTCTTTTTCTTTCTGCAAATAATATACCAATGCAATGATTAGTATTGCACTTACAAATACTTTGTGGTAATTAGCAAATCCGCTTAATATCCACTGTACTGTAATAAATATATGATGCGGCACACTCATGGTATCAAACTCCGGCATCCATTCTAATTCCTGTCCGCCACGGGCACTTGTTCCCGGTGAAACAAAAAGCAACAGTAAGCCAACTATCATTATCACTGTTTCTACCGCAGTCCATACATGCACCTTTTTCTCTTTCCAAAAATGATATGCCACTGCCAATACGCCAAAGGTAATTACCACTGCCGCTATCTGTTCCAATCCCATGGATGCAATAAATCCACATGGAATTGCATACAGATAACTCTTCCAGCTAACTGTCTTTGGAGAAAATGCCAGTTCTGCTATAGGAACTGCTGCCCAGATACCTGCCACAACAGACCACAAATAAAATGTGGAACCTGTAATCCAAAATCCTGCATATCCAATTACCGGTATTCCCATCATTAAAATTCCTGTACACATAAAAAATGTCAATGCACATTCCTTCTGTGGTTCCATTGCGCCGCTAATTTTCTTCGTAATCTTCACCAGACCTGCCACCAATAATGTAAGCATTCCGGCATTTGCTATGTTCCAAAATGTCTTTCCCAAATACATGGAAATGTAGGTCATAGCTTCGGAGGTCATTCTTCCCTCCCATGTAATATAGCGCATCTTCAGGTATTCAAAAAATCCCATACTGTGCGCCATCTGGTAAAAATAGGCATCATCGCCATCACTATATTTAATTATTCTACATAAAAAAAATGCTGCCAGAAAGAACACGCAATAGCATGCTCTTTCCAGCCACTCACATTTTTTCTGGTCACTTATTCGTTGCAAACAATTACTCCTTTGCCTTTTCGGCTCTATCTATTAGTCTGCTACACGCACCTTAATCATATTAGTTGTTCCGGATACACCAAGTGGAACACCAGCTGTTAAAACTGCGATATCACCTTTTTCGATAACTCCAGCTTTTTCAGCAGTTTCAAGTGCATGATCAAATAATTCATCAATGTCTTCTTTTACATCAACTAATACTGGAACAACGCCCCAAGCAAGGTTCAACTGACGGCAAACTTTTTCAGAAGTACTTCCTCCGATGATTGGGCAAGCTGGACGATACTTAGAAACATCCTGTACTGTTCTACCAGACTTAGATACTGTGATAATAGCTGCTGCATTTAAGTCATGTGCTGTTGTACAAGTTGCATGAGAGATTGCATTTGTAATATCTGGGTTGTCCAAAGTCTCTCTCTGTTTGAATCTTGATCTGTAGTTGATATCCTGTTCTGTACGAACTGCAATGCGAACCATTGTCTTAACAGCTTCTATAGGGTAATCACCAGCAGCGGTTTCTCCGGAAAGCATGATTGCGCTTGTTCCGTCATAAATAGCGTTTGCAACGTCTGTTGCTTCTGCTCTTGTAGGTCTTGGATTCTTAATCATAGAATCTAACATCTGTGTTGCAGTGATAACCTGCTTTCCAGCCTTAGTTGCTTTCTTAATAATCATTTTCTGAATAACAGGTACGTCTTCTAATGGAATTTCAACACCCATGTCTCCACGAGCTACCATGATTCCGTCAGATACTTCGATGATTTCATCGATGTTATTTACACCCTGCATATTTTCAATCTTAGAAATGATTTTAATTGTATCATTTCCATTCTCTTTTAAAATCTTACGAATCTGAAGTACGTCATCTGCTGTACGAACGAAAGATGCTGCGATAAAATCGTAATCCTGCTCTACTGCAAATACGATATCAGAGTGGTCTTTTTCACTGATGAAAGGCATTGTAAGGTCTACGTTTGGTACGTTAACACCTTTCTTGTTAGAAACTTTTCCACCATTTTCAACTTCACAAACGATGTCTGTCTTTGTTAAATCTTTAACTTTTAATTCAATTAAACCATCATCGATTAAGATAGTATCTCCTACCTTTACATCGTTTACCAATTCTTTATAGCTGATAGAAACTTTTGTCTCATCACCCTGGATTTCTTCAGAAGTTAAGGTAAAGGTCTGTCCCTTTACTAAGTTTACTTTTCCTTCTCTGAACTCTCTTAAACGGATTTCTGGTCCCTTAGTATCCAGAAGTGCAGCCACTGGAAGTCCTAACTTCTCACGAAGTCTTCTTAACTCTACTAAACGTCCCATCTGTTCATCATGATCACCATGTGAAAAGTTAAATCTTGCAACGTTCATACCGGCAAGCATTAACTGTTCTAAAACGCCATCCTTTTCTGTAGAAGGTCCCATTGTGCAGACAATTTTTGTTTTTCTCAGATTTTCTTTTTTCATCTTTCTACCTCTCTTTGCTTTTGCATCATTGCAATCTATCTATCAAAATTTGATAACTGATTTAGAATACTCCTAAAATTCAAATTTTGCAACGTAACTATTTAACGTGTCAAAGGGCACACATCACAAAGTGATGTGTGATTATTGCACTAAATTGCACTTGAAAAACTCGTTTTTCAGATGCAATTCGGTGCAATATGGCAATACTGCTTTGCAGTATGTCCCTTTTGACACTTTCCTATACTACGCTCAAACCCTTGAATTTTCAAGGAATATCAACTTATTCGTAATGTCACAGAGACACTACAGTCCATATTATAACAAATAAATCAAAAAAAAGAAACCGTAAGTTTTAATTTTCTACGGTTTCTTAACTTTTTATTTATGGATAACGGTCCCATGACTCTCTCCGGATGCCCCATCCAACTTGGTAATGAGTACTTTTCTAACTGCGGAATTACCAATAAATTCAATTGCAGTCTCTATCTTTGGAAGCATGGTTCCCTCTTCAAACTGGCCTTCTGCCATGTATTTCTTAGCTTCTTCTACAGTCATTTCATCTAACTGCTGTTCTTCGCTTGTACCGAAGTTTAAACAAACTTTATCTACTCCGGTTAAAATAACTAACATTTCAGCATCTACCATGTCAGCTAATTTGCCTGCTGCAAAATCTTTCTCAATAACAGCACTGGCACCTTTAAGATTATTATCCTGTGCAAGTACAGGGATTCCGCCTCCACCACAAGCGATTACAATCTGATCTGCATCCACTAATGCACGGATTGCGTCTATCTCTACGATATCCATTGGCTTTGGAGCAGCTACGATTCTACGATAGCCTTCCTCTGTCTTAACTACATGATTGCCTTTCTTTTCTTCTGCTTCTGCCTCTGCTTCATTCATAACACGACCAATCACCTTGGTTGGGTGATAAAAAGCTTCATCATAAGGATCTACACATACCTGTGTCAAAATAGTTGAAACAGGCTTATAAACTCCTCTGTTTAAAAGTTCTGTACGAATAGCATTCTGTAAGTCGTATCCAATATATCCCTGACTCATAGCAGAACACACAGACATTGGAGTTGCTGTGTATTCTGGATAGATTCTGCAAAATTCTGCCATTGCAGTATGAATCATTCCAACCTGTGGTCCATTGCTATGAGAAATTACTACCTGATAATCATCTTTTATAAAATCCACTACCGCCTTGGCTGTTTTCTTAGTTGCGCTCTTTTGTTCTGGTAATGTGGTTCCTAATGCATCATGTCCTAATGCAATTACAATTTTTTTCTTTCTCATGAAAATCCCTCCTGCATATATTCCTATCCTACCACACTTCGAGGGATTTTAAAAGAAAAATTTAGCCATTTTTCTTGCCAAGTGTTACTGACAATGTCTGTTCCTGCCATTCACCGTTTTGGTTCGTCTGAACTACCACCTCTACTGTGGTTCCTGCTGCATAATACTGCATGTTATCTCTCAGTGCTTCCATGGAACTTACTTTCTTGCCATCAAACTTTGTGATAATATCACCTTTTTGAATACCAGCTGCTTCTGCCGCTGTTCCTTCTTTTACCTGAGTAACATAAATACCTTCCGGCATTCCATATGCTTTTGCTATATCAGAAGTAACATCCTGACCGGCAACTCCTAAGTATGCGGAGTTAGAATCATCTACTACTTCACGGTTAATCAAATCATTGATAATTGGTTCTGCCTGAGAAATTGGAATTGCAAATCCCATTCCTTCTACCTGTTCATCGGAGTATTTTACAGAGTTAATACCGATTACTTCGCCTTTCATATTCAGTAATGCACCACCACTGTTTCCTGGGTTGATTGCTGCACTTGTCTGAATCAAGTCATTGGTAACAGATGTTCCTGTATTTTCGTCCTGTACAGTTACTTCACGGTTCAAAGCACTGATAACACCGGTGGTTACAGACTGTCCATATCCTAATGCATTTCCGATTGCTACAGTACCTTCGCCAACCTTAAGACTATCGGAATCTCCAAGTGTTGCTACTTTTATCTTGCTAAGTGTATCTTTTGGAATATCACTTACTGCTACGGAAATTACTGCAAGGTCTGTGCTGGTATCTGTTCCTTTGATTTCTGCTGCAACGCTTTGATCATCAATAAAGTTTACTGTCAACTGTGTGGAGTTTGCTACTACATGGTTATTTGTTGCAATGTATATTGCATCATCAGTTTGTCCAATAATAATACCACTTCCAGCTCCTTCTACATCCTGTGTTACCTGTTGTCCAAAGAAGTTTACTGTCTGCTGTCCCATATTTGTAATAGAAACAATGGATGGCATTACATTTTCTGCAATATCCGAAACATCATTTACGGTTGTTGCTGTACTTACATTTGTTGCAGAAATGCTTCCACTGCTCTTGGTATTACTGCTTGTCTGTGTCACAGTCTTTTCGCTTGTTGTGGTTACTTTTCCGTTGGCATAATCAATAGCATACCCGGTTCCATAAAATGTAGCACCTGATACCATTCCAAATACTAATGCAACCGCTGCTGCTTTTCCTACCGTTCCTCCAAATCCATGTTTCTTTTTTATTTTTGCCTTTTTCGGCTTCTTTCCCTGCTGCGGATTGTTGTATGCATTTGCGTCTGTATAGGTATTTGTATAAGCTCCTGAATTCGTATAATTTTGGTTGCCAGACTCCTGTTTCTCATAATAGTTCGGATTTCTTTCCTGATTATCTTCGTTGATATAACTATATGAATATAAAGAATCTGAAGTATTGTTATTGTTGCTGTTGTTGTTATTATTTTGTTCCATAACGCAACTCTCCTTTCCTCTTTTGCTTTCTTTTCTTTTTATATTAAGGAGTTTACGATAGATTTGTGACAAATCTGTGATAAATACTTTAAAAATATATGTTTTTGTTAAGAAAATGAAAAAAGGGTCCGCTTGTCGGACTCTTCTTCTACGCGCTAACGATCACGCAATAACTCTTGTCTTCTGGCAAAAAGTCTTTCTTTGATACCTTCTTCCAGAAATATTTTTCTTGATATAAAATTCCAGATAGAAACAATTACTGCCGAGAATAATTTAGCTACCATATAATGAAATGCCATATTCTCTACAAATGTCTTCATTAACATGGAATTTAACAAAAGTCCACATGCACTTAATAATAAAAATACTGTAAACTGTCCTGCCTTACGCTGCTCTTCTCTGCATTCAAATACATACTTGGTACTATATATGTAATTAAATACCGTTGCCACAGAAAATGACAACATGGACGAAATCAGATAATGCATGTGTAATAAATCAGTAAACGCAAATAGCAAACCATAGTCTATCAGGAACGCTACTACGCCTACCATGCTAAACTTGCAAAACTGCATTAAAATCTTTTTCATAATATCCTCTCTCATTTATCCTTACGAAACTTAGGAAAGTCGACGTTTCCCCACATCAACTTTCCCATTCTACCGTATTTTGTTTTTTTTTGCAAGCTTTTTACTCAACAGTCACGGATTTTGCCAGATTTCTAGGCTTATCTACGTCACATCCCTTACCTACCGCTACATAATAACTGAACAACTGTAACGGAATAATTGCTAAGGAGTTGGTAAAATATTTATTGGTCTGTGGAATATAAATTACATAATCTGCGGAATTTTCCATCTCGGTATGTCCGGTATTGGTTACTGCCAATACAAACGCACCTCTCGACTTTAACTCTACAATATTGCTAATGGTCTTTTTGTACAAATCCTCCTGTGTTACCACTGCTGCAACCAAAGTTCCTTCTTCTATCAAAGAAATCGTTCCATGCTTTAATTCCCCTGCCGCATAAGCTTCAGAGTGAATATAAGATATTTCCTTCAACTTCAAAGAACCTTCCATAGAGATAGCATAATCAATTCCTCTTCCTACGAAAAATACATCTTTTGCAGCAACATATCGATTGGCAAAACGTTGAATTTTTTCTTTATTATTTAAAAGCATTTCAATCTGTTCCGGAAGTTTTTGCAAATCACAGAGCATACTTTGAATCTGTTCTTCTGTTATAGTTCCTCGTGCCTGTGAAAATTTAATAGCTAATAAATATTCTGCTACCAACTGTGCACTATATGCTTTGGTGGTAGCTACCGCAATTTCCGGTCCTGCCCAGGTATACATAACGCTATCTGCTTCTCTGGCAATGGAGCTTCCTACTACATTTACAATACCAAGTGTTTTCACTCCACGCTTTTTGGCTTCTCGCAATGCTGCCAGAGAATCTGCTGTTTCTCCGGACTGGCTGATAATAATTACCAGTGAATCCTCTTCTAATATTGGATTACGATATCTAAACTCTGATGCAACATCTACTTCAACGGGAATTCTTGCCATATCTTCAATCACATATTTTGCCGTAACTCCTGTATGATATGCAGAACCACAGGCTACAATATGAATTCGTCTGATTTTACGAATTTCCTCATCGGTCATTCCCAATTCTTCAATTACAATATTTCCATCTTTAATTCTTGGGCTAATGGTATCACGAACAGTTGTTGGCTGTTCGTACATTTCTTTTAACATAAAATGCTCATATCCGCCTTTTTCAGCCGCATTGATATCCCATTCAATCGTACTGGATTCTTTCTGAATCTCTTCTCCGTCAATATTGAAAAATGTAACTGTATCCTCTGTCAGCGCAGCTATCTCTTCATTCTGAATAAAATACACCTCTCTGGTATATTTCAAAACCGCCGGCACATCTGATGCGATAAAATTACCTTCTTTTCCTTTTCCTACAATTAAAGGACTGTCTTTTCGCACTGCATATACCGTATCAGAATGATCCTTGAAAATAATTCCCAAAGCATAAGAACCTTCTACTCGATGCATTACCTTGGTAATAGTCTCAATCGGATTTCCTGTATAATAGTAATCTAAAAGATGTGCTAATACTTCTGTATCGGTTTCGGAAACAAAAGTATATCCTTTTTCCTGTAAACGTGTCTTTAATTTAACATAATTTTCGATAATTCCATTATGCACAACTGCAATGGTCTTGTCTTTATTATAATGCGGATGTGCATTCACATCTGATGGTGCGCCATGAGTTGCCCATCTGGTATGACCAATTCCGATAGTTCCCGGCATAGTAGTTCCGTCGTGTGTCAACTCGCTTAACACTTTCAGTCTGCCTGTTGCTTTTTGTATTTGAATATTTTCTCCGTCAAATACTGCAATTCCTGCGGAATCATATCCTCTGTATTCCAATTTTGACAATCCGTCCAGTAAAATCGGAGCTGCTTGGGATTCACCTATATATCCTACAATTCCACACATACTATTTCCTCCTGCTATCTCTTTTCCTTGCCATCAATTTAATTGCCGCTTGTACTACTACTGTCTGACTCATCTTTTTCCGGAGCCTCTACGCCTGTTCTTTTTTCAATTTCATCACTGATATTCTGTACACTGTCTGTTACTACATAGTCGGTTGTTCCATATAAGAACTCATGTAACTGTTTTACATTGCTTGCCAAGTCTGCCGGAATTACACAACTTGCCTTCTTGCTCTGGTAACTTACCTTAAAGCTTCCTGTTTCCTGATCAAATGGGAATCCTGCATTATCTCCCATGGAATAGTTCATTGCATCCTTTGCAAGGCTTAATATCTGCGTCTTGGAAAGACTGGTCTTAATCTGTGGGAATACAGTATCTATCAACTCATTTACAGTTCCCATATCAGATGATAATGCCTTTTCTACCATTTTATTCACAATCAGTCTCTGACGTTCCGTTCTTTGGAAGTCACCGTTTCCTACATAACGCAGTCTTGCGTAAGAAACTGCCTGAACACCATCTAAGTTATAAGTTCCACCAACATTTAATTCCTTAGACTTCTTACCTATCATCTCAGCAACTTCTTCCTGATATCCATGCATTGCAACTGCTTCTTCTGTGCTGATTTCTACCTCAACACCGCCTAACAAATCAACTGCTTCTGCTACTGCATTAAAGTCAAATGCAACATACTCTTTGATATCCAAATCCAGGTTGACATTCAACATGCGGACTGCCTGATCCGGTCCACCCATATTAAATGCTGCATTTGCCTTACTATATGCCTCTGCATCATCGTCATCCATCATATTTAACATCGTATCACGATATACGGATACCAGTTTTACTTCCTTTGTTTCATTATCAATTCGCGCCAGCATAATAACATCACTGTTTCCGCTCTTATAATTACCATTAGAACGATTATCCAGACCGAATAACGCAATTGTAGTATATTCTCCCAGAATATCCTTGGTGTCATCTGTTAATTCCTTATTTGCTACGTCTTTTCCGAAATTTTCATCTGTCTGAATCTTATCTAACTTTGACCATGCCCATAAAGCTATCAAAACCACAATCAGTATAATCACTTCTACAATAAGTAAAACTATTTTTCTCTTTTTCTTTCTTTTTCGCATTGCCTTCTTGCTCACTTTAGGCTGCTGACGTCTTGGATCTACATTTCCGTTTCTTGTATTTCTTCTATTATCTGACATATCTTCACCTTTCTCACGCTTATACTCATCCTTGTAATTCCCTTATTTTTACAATATACAAGACCTATCTTATAATATTTTTTTTCATTTAACAACTGTAATTTTTCTTAAAATTTTATTAAAACTTTTCTCTATTTCTAGCAAATATGGAGAATCCTTCCTAAAAAACGCAGTAGAAAAACCACGCGATTGCGTATCATCTTTGGGATTCCATAGTGTTTCATGGCAGAGCTGTTCTCTCCGTGTCTGCGATAACTTAATAATGCTTCTTTTAAAAATACAGACTTTCCAAAATAAAAATCACTCAGTATTCCTATCCACTGATCATGCATTTCTATAGAATCAGGAATGGGAAGTACCGTTTCCAACACCTCTTTACGAAACGCCATACAACACCCAATATATCCATTTTTCCAGATATTTTTCCATACGCCTGCCCCGGCATTTCGAAATGTCAAAAAGGATTCCATGGTAATCTCTTTGGGATTGTCGTGAAATACTTCCGCATCGTGTATTACCAGCGCACCATTTTGTTCTTTCATCACCTGCAAAACCCGTTCAACCTTGTTTGGTTTCCAGATATCATCCTGATCTGCCAGAAAAATAATATCACCCTTGCAATGTTTTAACGCATTTTCTACATTTTTCTTAATCCCTCTTTGCGGACCTTTGATTACCTGTAGACGTGGCTCTGTTTTCTGATATTCTTCCAATATGTTAAGAGTTCCGTCATTGGAACCGTCATCAGAAACGATTACTTCGTCTTGTACTTCTAATTGCAAAAAAATGGAGTCCAGTTGTTCTTTTATGTACTTTTTTCCATTATAACTTATCATTGCAACAGATATTTTCTCTGTTCTTACCATAATTTCCACCCCCACTTACCGAAATATCGAAACATGGAAGCTATATGAATCCGTCGTAACTTTCCATTTTTCTTGGAGGCGCGTTCCCACTTATGAATTACTGTAGTATCTGGACAGTAATACAAACTACTGCAAGCATTCACTTGCTTGCACAAGTCTGCATCTTCCATATACATGAAATATCTGGTATCAAATCCACCAAACTGACGAAACAACTCTGTTTGAATCACTAAAAAACTGCCCTGTGCAAAGGGTACCTGGAAGGGCTTGGTGCAATCCATATCCTGCATGGTATGATATGCCTGCCGCTTTTTGAAATGAGAAGATAAAAACATACGAATTCCCATATCAAATACGGTAAGTTCTCTACGATAAACTGCCTGAAAATTCCCGTTTTCATCCGTCATTCGTGGAACTACCATTCCCACCTGATGTTTTTCCATAAAATTCAAGAGAATCTGAAAACTATCTTCTTTTAAGAGAATATCGGGATTTACAATGGCATGGTACTTAGAATCCAGTTCCGGAAGTACATAGTTATGTCCTTTTCCAAATCCAATATTTTCTTTTGGTTTTCGATAATACACTTCATCCCATTGGTTACAAAAGTTCTCCAATTGATTCTTATTGGTACTGTTGTCTACAATATAAATTTTCTTTTGAATAGTTACAGCGGTATGTTCCATAATAGAACATACCGCATTTCTTACATCTTCTTCGTCATTATAAGCAACAATGGTAATTGAAATATCTGTCATACGGATCCTTTCCCGGTCAATACTACCAGAACTGTGCGGAACAAAATACGAATATCCACACCTAATGACCAGTTTGATATATATTGTGTATCCAATGCTACAATTTCTTCAAAGTTCTTGATATCGCTTCTTCCGCTTACCTGCCACATTCCGGTAAGTCCAGGCTTTATTCCTAAACGAGCTTTGTGGTGTAACTCATATTGTTCAAATTCTTCCTCTGTCGGTGGTCTTGTCCCAACTAAGCTCATTTCACCTTTTAATACATTCCAAAACTGTGGCAACTCATCTATGGAGTACTTACGCATAAATCTTCCGATTCCAAAAATTCTCGGATCGTTTTCCATTTTAAACATAAGACCTTCCATCTCATTTTGCTCCATCAGGTCTTTTTTCATAGCATCTGCGCCTACTACCATGGTTCTAAATTTATAAAACTTAAATCTACGTCCATTTTTTCCGATTCTGATTTGAGAATAGAAGATAGGACCCGGAGACTGAATCTTAATAATCGGTGCAAAAATAATAAATGCAATTCCCGTAAACAATAATCCGATTAAACTTCCTATAATATCTATGGCACGTTTTACAAACAACTGTCTGGTGGATGCAATCTTCATACTGGAAGTAAGCACCATATATCTTCCGCAGCGTTCTACCATTTTATTTGGCATAAGCTGTGATTCATGTACTAAACTAAAATGCACTGTAACACCAAGTTCCAGCAATTCATTGGCAAGTGCTTCGCTGCTTTCTCTGGTATTTCCGTTAATGAATACTTCATCTACCACATTGGCTCTTACATATTCCAAACAGGTATCTGCATCTGCAACAACTGGAACTCCATATATTTCTTCTCCGATTCGCTCTTTGTCAACGATAATAATTCCCGCAACTTCAAATTCTTTATAACGATCCCTTTGAAACTCTCGGACACATTCTGTTGCATATCGGTCTTCTGTAATTACAATCAGTTGTGAAAAACGCTTTCCTCGTATCATTTTTTGACGAATATAAATCTTCCAGGCACACCGTGCAAAGTATTCGAAGAAAATAGCTAATCCCCAGAATACCATAATTACCTGTCGGGAATAAATTTCTGACTGCTTTGTCCCCCACAAGTACACTGTAACTGCTGCAAAAACAATACTGCAATGAACAATTACCGCCCGCAGTTCCTGTACTTTGTTTCTTCTCAGGATTCCGGTATATGCCTCTAACAAAAATACAATACATAAATCCATCAACAGTAGCACAATCGCTAATCTGACATAATATTCTTTTACAATAGAGGATACGAGTGCTCTATCTCCAAACTTTATCCCAAAGGATGCCAGAAATGCCATTTCCAGACAAATCAGGTCAATTATGAGAAAGTCCAGATGTTTCACCCATCCCGTTTTCTGTTTCTTGTACATAGTATATCCCTCAACAATCTTCCATCCTAGTTTACACTAAGAAGATTCTCAAAACATTTAAAATCTCTTAATTTTTCCTTAAGTCGCCATCCGTTTGTCGATAAATATCGCGAATAATATACTGTGGTGTATTATTAATACTTAAATTCATGCGTCCAATATATTCACCTAACAATCCCAGCATAATCAATATTATTCCGCCTATCAGCAATAACGCTACCATAAGAGAACTCCAGCCTACTACCGGTTCTGCAAAGCAAACTGCCTTTACTACCACATAGATTCCATATAAGAAACCAAGCATAGCAACTAATACTCCTACCAAAGCAGAAAACCGAAGTGGCTTTACGGAAAACGCTACGAAGCCATTGAACCATACTTTTAAACATTTCATCAATGTAAAGTTAGATTTTCCTTCTTCTCTTATGCGATGTTCAATATACACATTGGTCATTTTATTGGTAGAACGTAAAATCAATCCCCAGATATAAGGAAAAGAGTTTCTATCCATCAACATTTGTTCTACTACGAAACGATCCATGGCAAAATAACTACATAATCTTAAGTCCTTTGGCTTGTCTAAAAGTGCGTCTGCCATAAGATCATTTACTTTACTTCCAAAGTTTTTAAATTTGCTGTGTTTTTTTACTTTATATTTTCCAAAGACAACATCCCAGCCTTCTTCCATCTTGTCCAGAAGTTTCCACGCTTCTTTTGCCGGATTTTGTCCATCATCGTCTAAGGAAACAATATAATCTCCCTTGGCAATGGAATATCCTGCCATAAGGGCACTGTCCTGTCCAAAGTTCTTGGACAAATTTACTGCAATGACTCTTGGATTTTCTTTGGCAATCTTTCGAATTGCTCCGATGGTATCATCCTTGGGAGATGCATCATTTACTAAAACAATTTCGTACTCATATCGGTCATTTCCCTGAAATGCTTCTTCTATCTCGTTTACTACATGTCCTACCGTGTGTTCTGAGTTATAACACGGAATTACAAATGAAAGTTTTTTCATGATTAGCCTCTTTTATAAAACTCCTTAATCTGTTTACATACATAATGCACATCTTCTTCACTTACATTGTAATGAAGTGGCAATCTCAATAATCGCTCACTTTCCTTGGTAGTATAGCGGTCTTCTCCGTGAAATTCGCCATACTTCTTTCCTGCTGCCACGGTATGAAGCGGAATGTAATGAAATACTGCGCCTACGCCTCTTTCCTTTAAAAATGCAATTAAGGTACTACGCTGCTCGATATCGTCTGTTTTTATATAAAACATATGGGCATTGTGTTTGCATTCCTTTGGTACTACCGGAAGTTCTATCTTTCCTTCTTCTGCCAATGTTCCTAGTTCTTTGTAATAAGTATTCCACAAATGCAGTCTTTTATCATTTATTTCATCAGCCACTTCTAACTGTGCCCACAAATATGCTGCGTTCATATCACTTGGAAGATAAGAAGAACCAAAATCTACCCAGGTATACTTGTCCACTTCTCCTCGCCAAAACTTGCTACGGTCTGTTCCCTTTTCTCGAATAATTTCTGCTTTATCACGATTAGTAATATCACGAATCAGGATTGCTCCTCCTTCTCCCATAGAATAATTCTTAGTTTCATGGAAGGAATAGCATCCATAATCTCCGATACTTCCTAATGGTTTTCCCTTATAACTACTCATTACTGCCTGAGCCGCATCTTCTACCACTGCTAAATGATGACGATTGGCAATCTCCATAACAGTGTCCATCTCGCAGGCTACTCCTGCGTAATGCATTACACAAATCGCTTTGGTTTTATCTGTAATGGCATCTTCTATCAATGTTTCATCTATATTCATGGTATCCGGGCGAATATCTATAAACACAATTTTTGCACCTCGCATAACGAATGCGTCAGCTGTAGAAGCAAATGTATAGGATGGCATAATCACTTCATCCCCCGGTTGTATTCCAATCAAAAGTGCTGCCATCTCCAGTGCATGGGTACATGAAGTAGTCAGCAACACCTTTGGACTTTGCATCCGTTCTTCCAACCATGCGTGACACTTCTTAGTAAACATCCCGTCTCCACAAATATGTGCATTTTCTATTGTCTGCTTCATATATTCAAATTCCTTCCCTGTAAAGGGCGGCTCGTTAAAGTGTATCATTTTCTACTCCTTTTTCTCACTTTTTCTCATTTTTTCTTACTTTTTATTACGTTCTCGAATGTATAACCAACTTTGGGCATAATCCTGTCTCTGTTGCTCATCCATTTCACTATATTGGGCAAAGCTTAACTTTGAAGGCACCATTTTGATTCCTTCGCATTTATAGCATGTCACTTCTTTTCTTCTGGATACTGTTGTCATGCTGCCGCATCCAGGGCAGATAAATACTTTCATCATCGGTCTTTCTCACATCCTGCCTTACAATTTATAATCCGTCTTCCTATTGTAGCATTGAATCACAAAAAGGGCAAGTTTTGAAAACTTACCCCTTTTTTGCCTTTTTTAAATGCTTTTTTCCAAACTATACCGGGGATTTGGGTGGATTTTCTTTCAGAAAAAGCATGAAAAAATTGCGTATGGTATTCCTTAAAATTATATTAATTTTCCCTTAGTATGTGGGAACCAAATTCGGTTTCATGTGTCTGTGAATTGCTCTGGTTAACAATTTCAAGTTCCCATTATTAATACGATTTACATTTAATCGCCCAGACTGGTGCACTTGGGATAATAATCTTTGCTTACCTTTGATGCATATACATCATCTGTATTTTAGTATGCAAGAGATTTTTTATTCCAAGAATTTGTCAAAAAATCATATTCAAATCTATAATCAACCCTTCCATAATTATCTGCCTGCTGTATACTTCCTTGGCATACTGTTTCTAATTTTTTTGCATTACAAAATCTAGAAAATATAAATCCAAACGGTGGCTTAATTATACCATTACATATCCCATTTCTGCCATATATCAATATTTTCTCTTTTTTATTCATTACCAAAACTCTATCTTCCAAAAAAAAGGATATCATTTATATCTTCTAAATTACTTTCATGTGAGCAACCGTCCATATCATAAATTTTCAATCTACTATTTTCATTATAGCTACATATATCTTTTCCCTCAAAATCAACTAATTTGTATTCATATATACCGTCCTGAATCATTTCAATATAAAGACATTGTGACATATCACTTGCAAATTCAATTTCTGATACCTCATATTTATATTCTGTATTATTATAAATCCATTTCACTTCATTTTCTGAATATTCCATATTCATATTTAGTCACCTCACCTTAATCTTCTTACTGACCCTGGAACCAATTCAATATAATCATTTCTCTTTACTTTACCTAGACCATAAAATAAATTATATTGTGTTAATGAATCACTTCCTGATAGATGTCCTTAAGTGGAGACATAATTAAATACTATTATTTATTTCGTAATTCAGATAACATTTTTTCAGCTTTGTCCATTTCTATTAATAATGGATTCATGTAATCACTAAATGCATCTAAATATGCCCTACATCCACCGCCAATCATTATTCTATTTATATCCTCATTATTAATTAATATCTCTTTGGCTTTTATGTACCTACCATATAATGTTTTTAAAATAGGTCTATCTGGATCATCCTGCAAACGCGTTGTCAACAGGTCTATGACTTTATTAATTTGTTTCAATAACTCATTTGTATCCATCAGTTATAATCTCCTTAAGGTTTTACTTCTCTTATATTTTTTATCCAATTTAAATCCCAATTTTGTGGTAATAGAATTTGATCTGCATCGCCTGCCAGTCTCGCACCACTCATGGTATATTGCTCGCCTACACGCCCTATATTTAATGTTGTTCCTTTAGGAATAACAATCTCCGCTTCATACCTCAGTGTGTTTTTCCACTCTGGAAGTATTGCACTATCGACCTTTGTTTGAACTCTACTTAACGCAGAATTGCTTGTAGCAAATGCGCCTCCTGCTTCCGCATTATATCCAAATGAACGATATACGGTAATATCTTCATTAGTTACTACAGTACGATAATGCCCATCTTTATAAGTATCAATTAACTAGCTTGGCAATTCTTGCTTTTCTATTACAGTAACCTTCGAATCAATTTTAGTACTATACGCTCCGTAAGATGGACTGCCACTCTGGTATGCTATACACATAGGAATTCTAAGTAGTCTTTATCTATCTATTGCTTTTATTACATTCCTATATCACAATAATCCTGTAATAGATAGAGGTGTGCATCACCACTCTTGAAGCACTTGTGACTTCGTTGTTTGAGACTGCTCCCTCTGCTTTGCAGGATTTTGCGTATTAACTGGATGTTGGCAGTATCTATTCTGTACTTCGTATATCTAACCAGATTGTAACCCGCATTGAAGTAAGGATTCTATCTACTTGCAATAAACAAAAGAAAGGATTTTTATTATGTACATTATAGGCATTAATATTGGAAAAAATCATCACAAAGCTTCTATTGTTTCTTCGGAAGGCAAACAAATCGGACATTCGCTTCGCTTTGCAACTACATACAAAGGTGCTGATTCTCTGATGACTTTTATTTTCAAAAATATCGGTAATTCGCCTTGTGTATTCGGCATGGAAGCCACTGGTCATTACTGGTATCCTATTTATTCTTTCCTCAAATCAAAAGGATACACCATCTATGTAATCAATCCAATCAAGTCTGATTCTCTCAGAAAAATGTATATCCGACAAACAAAAAATGACTCCATAGATTCTTTTCTGATTGCAGAAGTAATACGCTTTGGGCAGTTTTCAACAACTTCCATGGCGGATGAAAACATACTTGCCATGCCACAGTTATGCCGTTATCGAGATTCTGTTGTTTCCTCCAGAACTGAAATTAAGCTTCGCATCAGTGCAATTATGGAACAGATTTTCCCAGAGTACGAAAAACAGTTTTCCTCTCTATGGCTTAGCACATCCATGGGCATTCTGGAAAATCACCTCACCCCTGAGAACATTCAGAATGTCCCGATAGATGAGCTCTTTGAAATCATAAAAGATAAGAGCTACAACAAGCTTACCATGAAAAAAGCTGTTTCTATCAAAGAAGCTGCGGCGGATACCTTTGGTATTAAAATAGCACAAGATGCGTTCGCTTTCCAGTTAAAACAGCTTATTGACAGATTGAATTTCCTTGATGAACAGATGGAAGCTCTTGACCATGAACTTCTCAGTTACTATGAGAAGTTTGATTGTTACCTCCATACAATTCCGGGAATCGGCATGATTGCTGCTGCAACCATCTTAGCTGAAATTGGTGATAAAAATAGATTTAAAAGTTCATCTGCCTTGGTTGCCTCCGCCGGCATTGATCCAACCGTAAGGCAATCCGGCGAATTTAACAGCATACATAACCACATGTCAAAACGAGGTTCCCCTTACCTGAGGCATGCAATCTTCCTTGCTGCAACCACCTGCTCTTTTCACAACAGTCCTCTAAATGCCTATTACAAAAAGAAGCGTGAACAGGGCAAACACCACCTGACTGCCACCGGCGCAGTAGCAAGAAAGCTTACCACCGTAATCTACGCCGTATTACGGGATGGTAAGCCTTATGAACCTAAAAAATTTTGTTAATGACTGATAGTAAGACTAGGATTTAAGCCTGCCGATGGGGAGGCTTAGTTGTGATGCTCATTTATTGAAACATTCCATTTTTCTCTTAGTATATCTTCTATTTTGGGATATTCTATTTCTCCATATTTATTCCTTGTTCCATTGATACCCTTTAATGCATCCTCCGGATTATCCCACTCTGCTTCACATTCATCACAACATATAAATATTTTTTTAGTTAATTTATCTTGAGCAATTTCAAGTAAGCCTTGCTTACATATCTTACAGTAACCGATATTATACATTTTAGATTCCTCCCATCACTTATGATAATCTCCAAAAGACGGAAATGCCGTAATTAAATCAGTACTTTCGTCCAACGTTACTATTGTTATATAATCCATTTGAGCACCAGTGTTAATATATCCACTTTCATAACCTGCATTTTTGTACGGAATGTTATAAATTGTTCCTCCCATTCCATCCGATATCGGTTCAACCAAATGACGTTGTTCCCATGCATCATTTACCATATCTATCGGATTCCCGTTAAATACACCATGTGTTTCTCGACTATTATTTGGAACCGCATGTCGATTAATATGATCAACTCTAGTTTCACCTTTCTTACTAACAATTGCGTCCCAGTTTAATTTTCCACTTGACTTCCCATAGCTGGTCTCCACCTTCCCAACCTTTCCATAATAGTCCGCTGCCACTGCGGCATTTACTCCAACTACCACTCCCCGGAATGCTTTCTCTACCATATCCCACGTCTCATCGTCTATATAAGACTTGGCACTTACACTCTGACGTATTTCCTCTATCTTTTCTGCATCAATTCCATCTTCTCCTATGATATATAACACCGTAGAAAAGATGTCACTTACTATGGCTGCCTTCTTTTCCGGCTGATACTTTTTCACTGCCAGAGAATAATTTATTTTGCTTCCATAATCTTCTACATGGTATAATTCGCAAATCTGGCTGATTAGTTCATCCTGTGTAATCTTCCCCTTTTTAAACTGTTGTTTTAACTCCTCTACTTTGGTAATCATTTTCCTTTTCTGGCTGATTCCCGACTCTGTGCTTTCCACATCAAGCTCATCTTCCAGATTTCCATTTCCAACAGAGTATTTTAGGATTTCTCTTATCTTTTCCTCCATCCTGCTGCTTCCGGAACTTCCTCTGGTGACTCCGATAAGTGTTTCTAATTGTCTTTTTTTCTCGTTATCTTCCCCTTCTAAAACTTCCACTGCCCTATGATATTGCCCTTCACTTAAGGAAATGGTTCGCATACTGATTTCCTGGGCAAGATTTTTAAGTTTTGTCCTTATGTGGAGACATAATTAAAATAATATATTACCATTTTTGACATTCTTTGCTATAAAACAAATCCACATCAGATGCCGCATCGTACAACGCTTTTATAGATGCCAAACTGTCATATTCTGAAATCCCTCTCATTGTACCAATAAGTCCACCTTTAGAAGCAGGTAATGTACCATCCCGTAATTTTTTTATTACGACTTCAATTCTATTTTCATAATTATTTAAGTATTGACTTTTTTCATCATCTACCATTTCCTTGGCTTTATCAATTTCTTGTACTAATAGTTCCAATTTTTTTAATAATTCTTGTCTTTTATCCATAATAGCAATCTCCTTTAATTTGAAAAACTTCTAATCTCTGTTATCCAATCTGTATCAAATTGATTAAATAAATATTGAACTCCACCACCTGGTCTAGGGTCTGCAATCAATAATTGTTCTCTCGCAGTTCCTACAGCATACTTAACCTCCGTTCCAGCAGGAATTCTCGCAACTTTTACAGTATTTCTGTTTCCCCAATCTTTTGATAAAGCCAACTTATCCATATAATCATTCAATGTTGTAATTCCATTTGCTTCATCAACCGTTGTCCAGTAACATAAGGATGCATCTGGTGCGTCAGAACTATACTGCACTAATATTAAATCTTTATCTACTGTTGTCCTTATTTCATAACCATCATTAAAATTGGCTAATTCCCTATCAAATTTATAAGAATAATCTATTGTCGTTGCTGTGTTTCTACCACTCTCCACCTTCCCAACATTTCCATAATAGTCCGCTGCCACTGCGGCATTTACTCCAACTACCACTCCCCGGAATGCTTTCTCTACCATATCCCACGTCTCATCGTCTATATAAGACTTGG
>NZ_JAHLQD010000014.1:0-47003 GCF_018918225.1 Roseburia sp. MSJ-14 | reverse complement strand
GTACAAAAAACTAAGCCCCATATTAAAAGTGAAACGGGACTGCTACTTTTTGTTCCCACTATCAAATTGACAGTTTATTTAAGAATACCTTGCCGCATATTTATTAACTCCTTGTATAAAACTGAATCTAATTATATTCCTTAACCCTTTATTTGTCAAGCCCTTTTTAGCATTATTGACAAGAGTATCTTCCTGCATTTCTTTGATCTGGTTCTGCATATTGGTGAGTTCTTCCGTCATGGAATCAATCTTTTTCTCCAGTCCATCCACATAGCTGCATATCTCAAATACATCGTTTGCCTGCTCTTTCATGGCATTTTTCTTTAATAAGTCGAGAAGTTCTCTTATGACCTCCTCATTGGTAAGTGTTTTTCCTGCTTCCATATCCATTCTGTTTCCTCCATTCTGTAAATGGGGCAGCCTTGGCCGCCCCTGTACTCTGATTACTGATTATCGAAAGGGCGTCGCCTCTTTGTCCTTCTCTTTATCGGGATTGCCATGATGTTTCTCTGCACTCTCTCTTGCATTTTCGTTGCTCTTATCCTTTGCTTTCTCATATTCAGAGATAATCTCATTATAGAGTTTTTCCCTGAAATCCTTTGTGACCGGATAGCAGACATCCTGGTAGATTGGCTTGCCCTGCTCGTCCACCTGCTTTGTCTTATAAGAAGGCATTGATACAAAGATTTTCTCTTTGCCCTGCACGATATTGATGTTATTTACGATGAAACTGTTTTCAAAATAAATGCGTGCAAGTCCCTTGATGTTACTACCTTCCCTCTCATAAGGTGTTACAGTTACGGAAAACTCCGGCATTTCCTGTGTACGCTCCTGCTTCTGTGTCTCCTCTTTCTCCGGTTCCTTAATTCTTGCATAGGCATCAAGGATATTGGTATAGAGTTCCTCTCGAAACTCTGCTGTGATAGGATTGCACACATCCTTATAGATCACACCGTTGCTTTCATCACGCTCATTGGAGCGGTATCTTGGCATTGATACAAAAAGCTCTCCCTTATCCTTATTCTCAAGGATTGCAATATTGGTAATCTTAAATGAATCACCAAATACTACTGTTGCAAATCCTTTGATGTTGCTGCCCTCTTTTGCTCTTACTTCGTTTACTTTAATTGAATACTTCATATGCTATTCCTCGCTTTCTTTTTGTTCTTTGTTTTGCTCCGGTATGATAAGCTCACACCAAAGCTGTTCTATCTGTTCACAAGACAATCTGCCATTAAGCCAGTTGCCAAGTGTAACGACCATTCCATCCTGCTCGTAATAGAGCCACTCCTGTGTTTCAATGTTCCCCTCATACACGATAGTCACATCAAAATCAGGCATAAATAATCCTTCCTCTGCATCCCATACACAGGCTATTCCCTGTCTGAGTGTCAGATTCAGGCTTTCGACATACACAGACCAGCCGCTTACGACTATCTGAAAGTCATCATCAATCTCAGCAATATCATCCTCGATGTCAATTAGCTCTTCCATTTCTGCTACTGCCTCTTCTATCTCACCTAATCGGTATCTCTTATTCATCCATCACCGCCTCCTTATAAATGCACCTGACCACAAAACGCATGGTTCCTTTCTGGGAACAGGTAAAAAGAGTTAATTCTTTTTCTGTACCCTGTGTCTTGATGCTGTTATCATACGGATTTACTACCTCTGTCTCTATTACCTCATAGATATGCTTCAGCCCATTTTTGTCGGTTATCATTACTTCATCACCTATGGATATCTGACTTAGTGGTGTAAAAAATGTGCCATATCTGCTGCCATTATGACCGCACAATACACAGTTGCCACTTTCTCCGATTCCTGCAGTCTCTTCTATATGACCAATCCCTGCATTAAGCACTTTACTTGTGGTTCCTTCCATTACCGGATACCTGATATCTAAGCCCGGTATCTCAATGATGCCGATAACACCGCCTTCTTTAAGAATGGCTTCATCCTCTTTACTAATGGAGGTTTGCTCTTCCTCCACATCTGTTTCTTCATCGTAATCATCCTCCAATGTCTGCTCAAATTCACTTATGAGCTGTTCTGTCTGTTTTTCTCCGGTTGTCCGCCAGAAAAAAGGGACTGCCATAATGGCAATCCCTGCTGCAATCAGTAGTCCTGCGACCACTTTTCTTATGCTCATATTATTCACTCTCCTATCGTGTTCTGCCCTCTCTGTCGGCTGGATAAGCACCTTTATCCTCTGCTACAATTGCTGCAGATTCCATTCTGTCATCAGCTTCTCTTTCTTCCTCCGGTCCGCTCAGGTCTGCATCCACAGCCTTTGCGTTCTCAAGGTCAAGCTGGGCATTCAGTTTACACTGCCTAGCCAGCTTTTCTTCCAGTTCCTTGCTGTACGCAAATGGCTTGTCATACTCTGCCTTTGATGCTTCAAGGTCATTCTGGTACTGCTCAATCTTCTTTTCAAAGAAATCAATGTTCTCATGGAGTCCATTGAACAGGTTTTCCAGCTTCACCATGCTGCCGACAGGACTTGTGGAAAGCTCTGCTTTATACTCTGTCTTTCCACGAAGCACCATATAATTGATGCCAAGGAAGTTCTTTTCCACAAGCAGCTCAAATCCGTGGAATTTACCGATTACAGTTGTCTCTCCGGTCTTACATTTACTGATTGCTTCAAGCATCATCGTTCCGCCATCCACACGCTCTGTGTAAGTTACTTTGCCTATGGTAATGGCAAATTCCGGATTATCAATCAGCTCTTTATCCCTTGCCTTTACATCCTCTCTTACATTGGCAAGCTTTTCTGTTGCTGTCTTAATCAGCTTCGGATACTTAATCATAAAGTTATCCTGCAAGCCATATCTCTGATTGTCATAGGATGCCTTTAAGAGCTTTAATCTCTGGACATCATTGTCAATCTCCATCTTTTCCTTGATTAAAGGATTGCCTGTGGCAACCGCTTTAATCTCTGCATAGGAAAGTGTTGCCTCGTCGATATCCTCACAGCTTCGGCTTACAGCCTTGCTTGTCATGACCTGACTGATGAATCGCTGCTTATTTTCAACAAGCGACCAGTTGTATGCATCAAATGTCCCTTTGGTGACATATCTGTAGATTGCCACCTCTTCATTTTCATTACCCTGTCGTATGCCTCGTCCTTCCCTCTGTTCAATAGAAGAAGGCTTCCAAGGGCAATCCACATGATGCATTGCAACAAGGTGTGTCTGCACATTGACACCTGTTCCACACTTGTCCGTTGAACCGATAAGAACCTTCTTTTTACCTGTCCTCATCTCCTTAAAAAGTGCGTCCCTTTGTGCATCCGTCTTGGCATCATGAATAAAAGCTATCTCATCTGCCGGAATACCATACTGGATCAGTGTTTCTTTCAGATAATCGTAGATGGTAAAGTCCTTATCTGGTCCCGGTGTGCCGATGTCCGAAAAAATAAGCTGGCAGCCTATATGACCATCAGCATTTCCTTTCTCATATTCTTTCCATACATTCTCCGCTACCTTATTGAGTTTTCCATCCGGATTGTTCGGCGCATCCTTATCAATCAGTCTGGCATCCGTTCCAAGAAGTCTTGCCTCATGGGTAATCTTTAGAAAGTTATCCACGCTTGGATCAACTCCACCGCCTCTGATACGCTCTGCCCTCACAACAAAGTCTTCCATGACCTGCTTCACATACCAGTCAGGCTCCGACTCCACTATAATAGGCTTGCCGCCACGGAGAGCTGGCACATCAAGGTCAAGCATGTCTGCGGTCTGCACATCTGCTACCTCACGGAAGATATTCATAAGCTCCGGCAGATTCGTAAACTTATTAAATCTGCTCTTAAAACGAAATCCGCTTCCCTCTACAGTAAGCTCAAGTGCTGTTGTCACTTCACCAAAGTTTGCTGCCCAAGAATCAAAGTGATAAATCCCCATCTCTTCAAGTGCCGCTTTCTGTAAGTAAAGCTGCATGACATACATCTCACACATGGTATTGGATATTGGTGTACCTGTTGCAAACACAATACCCCTGCCATCATTTATCTCAGACAAATACTGGCATTTAAGCTGCATATCCGTTGACTTCTTAGCTCCGCTACTGCTGATACCTGACACATTATTCATCTTGGAAAAAATCGCAAGGTTCTTAAAATTATGTGCTTCGTCTACCATAATAGAATCTACACCCAGTTCCTCAAAGGTAATAAGGTCATCCTTCCTGCTCTCATCTGACAAGGATTTCAGCTGTTCCTCCAGTTTTTTCTTCTGGCTTTCCATCTGCTTTACAGTCCATCGCTCTCCGTTACGCTCCTTCATCTCATCAATCGCATAGCTGATTTCATCAATCTGCTCGTTAAGCATTCGCTCCTTTCTCTCTGCGGAGATTGGGATTTTCTCAAACTGTGAGTGTGACATGATGATACAGTCATAGTCACCAGTTGCAATCCTTGATACGAACTGCTTTCTGCGGCTTTTTTCAAAATCACGCTCCGTGGCAACTAAGATATTTGCTGACGGATAAAGCCTTAAAAACTCTGATGCCGTCTGACCGATAAGCGGCTTTGGTACAACCATGATTGTCTTATTGGCAAGTCCAAGTCTCTTCTGCTCCATGCAGGCAGCCATCATCTCAAATGACTTTCCGGCACCGACACAGTGTGCCAGCAGAGTATTTCCCCCAAGAAGAATTCTTGCCACCGCATTTTTCTGGTGTGGCTTTAACTCAATCGCCGGATTCATTCCCGGAAACTGTAAGTGACTTCCGTCATACTCACGCAGGCGGATGTTATTAAATGTCTCGTTGTAATACTCCACATATTTCTGTCTTCGCTCCGGCTCTGCAAACAGCCACTCCTTGAACTTCTCCTTGATCATGTTCTGCTTTTCCCTTGCAAGCATTGTCTCATTCTTATTGACTTCGTAATGATACCTGCCATCACCGTCATCAATCCTGTCCCTGACTGTTACTGTCTTTAGATTCAGCGTATCCTCAAAAATAGAATAAGCATCCATGCGGCTTGTACCATAGGTCTTAGTAGCCGCCACTGAATGCTTATCCATGCTTTTATTCTCGATGAACCATTCCATGCTCATCTTATTTAAGTGTACCTGAATGCCTGTATTGTAAAACTGGCTTCTGACTGCCCTTGCCCGTCTTGGTGTATTGAGAAGCTCATAGATAAACTGCTCATAATCAAGCGGCTCAATCCATGTCGTGCCAATCTTTACATCAATATCCGAGGCTTCAATCCACTCCGGCTGTACCTTTTCAAGTGCTGCCACATTGCCTGCAAATTTTTCTGCCTGCGGATTGCCTGTATCCGCTGCCATAGCCTTTGCTACACGAAGCTTGTCTCTCACATTGCCGGAAAGATACTCGTCTGCCGTCTCCCAGCCGATGTCGGGATTGTTCTCGTTGTAGCGGTCGGGATTTAGGAAAATCAATCCATCCAGCTCTTCCACAAGAACTGCCCTTCTAAGCTCTGCCAAAGCATCATCACTAAATGTTATCTCATCAGCTGTCTGCCCGGACTTTTCTGCAAGTTCTTCCTTTACATTAGTAATATCCGGCTCATAGATAGAGAGCATATAGGCAAGATTTACATATCCAAATTCATTGACGGATACATTCAATGCTTCCACAGCAGTCTCAACCCTGTCTATGACAGTCTTTGCCTTAATCGTCTGCTTATAAAACATATCCGCTTTTTTCACCTCCCCGTCTTCATTTACTTCTTCAAGACTGCAAAGAAGTGGGTAATCGCTGTCATCTCTGAAAGCTATTCTGTTTGCTTTTGAAGTAATGGCTCCATACTGCTTTACGAAGGCATCATATTTTACATTAAGAAGTCTCTGCTTATCAGAAAGCTCCTCCTCGCTGCAGCCATCCATCTGGATATCAATCAGATCTCTTGTTATCTGTCTGATTTCATCAAGGCTTCTGATTCGCTCCTCGGCAGTCTGTGATACTTCTTTTCTTACCATCTCGGAATTTTCCCTGTAATAGAGTTTTCCTTCAAAAAATGTGTAAGTGTAGTTTCTCACATCCGGATCAGCCGGGATAACTTCCTCCGTCTGCTCCGCCTCATCTGCCACTCTCTCAAAATCTGTCATCTGGGCTTTGATATTACCGATAGCTTTGTTTAATGCTTCATAAATATTGAAGTTCTCATCATCATTCACGCAGACTGTGTATCTGCTGTCCTGTCCGTAAATCCTTGTGTCATATTCCATAGATCCAAGCATCATTTCCGGATGCTCTGCAAAATAAGAGTTGACTGCAATGCCATTCTCAGTTACACCAAGGTGTACCCAGTCCGGCTCAATATCAATCTTTCTCTCCCTTTTCTGCAAAAACAGGATATCTGCTGTCACTTCGGTTCCTGCATTATCTTTAAATGCAGTATTCGGAAGTCTTATCGCTCCCACAAGCTCTGCTCTTTCAGCCAGATACTTTCGGATAGTAGGATTTGCCTTATCAAGTGTTCCCTTTGTGGTAATCACCGCAACCATGCCTCCCGGTCTTACCTGATCAAGTGCTTTTGCCAGAAAATAATCGTGGATACGGAAGTTATACTTGTTGTACTTCGGATCAAAAACCTTATAATCACCAAATGGCACATTTCCGACAACTACATCAAAGAAGTTATCCGGATATGTGGTATTCTCAAATCCTGTGATACTGATATTGGCATTCTGATAAAGCTGCTTTGCAATTCTTCCCGAAATGCTGTCAAGCTCCACCCCATACAGCTTACTTCTCTGCATAGGTGCCGGCATACTCCCAAAGAAGTTACCGATACCCATAGATGGTTCTAATACATTGCCGCCTCTGAAACCAAACTGGACAAGTGCCGAGTTCATGCACATGGCAATCTCCGGTGAAGTATAAAAGGCATTGTTTACTGTTGCCCTAGCTGCAGCATACTCTTCATCCGATAACATCTCTTTGAGTTCTTTGTACTCTTTGCTCCAGCCTGCGTTTTCCTCGTCAAATGCCTGTGACAGTCCGCCCCATCCGACAAACTTCGACAAGGTTTTCTGTTCCTCCGGTGTTGCAAGCCTGTTTTCTGATTCAATCTGCTTTAAAGTACGAATTGCATCCATATTCCACTGATATCTGGTCTTGGCACCGCCTTTTTCCATTTCCCAGAGATTGTAATGGAAGTTGTGCTTCGTCTGCCCGGCAACATTCTTCTCATTTTCAAGACTTTCTACTTGCTGTACTGGTTCCTGCTTTGGTGTAAAATCTACAGTTTCCTGTGATTCTGTATCAGCCTGAATATCATCCACAGATACTGATACCACATCATCTGAAACTACATGTCCATTCTCATCAATCTTGGTTTCCCATCCATTCGCTATTGCTCTTTCCCTGGTTTCAAGACGATTAGCTTTTACACTATCCTCGATGTCAAAGAATCTCTTATAGACCGGATTCATCTTATCCCTGTCAGCCTTCTGCTTTATCTCTTGATAATACTTTTTCTGGTCTTCTCCGCAGTAAAATGGCTGTTTTACCATATAGGATAAAATCTCATATAACTCACGCCAGTCGAGAGCACCTTCCTTACGCACACCATTCCTGTTCTTATAGCTGATCTTCACATATCCACTTCTGATTGAGTACTCCACAAGACCATACTTATTGTTGGAATATGCCTTTCTTTCTGCATTATCTGTCCCTAATGCAATATCCCTGATAAGGTCAAGTTTATTGGGCATAAATGCAAAATCAGACTGCACCACATCCATAAGGAATGCCCTAAACGGAGTGTAGCAGCTGCAATCTGTTACAAGAATCTCCGCCGCATCACGCAGGTCTTCATCAAGCTCTGCAATACGCTTGGCATAATCAATCGGTGTAATATACTGAAGCTCTGATGGATCTTTTTCAGTTGTTTCAGCTTCTATCTCTGCACCATATTCTGCCTGTGTTACCATGCGGTCTTCATCGGCAGTTTCCTGTGGTGTCATGCCTTTTGCACTTACATAATCTCTGTTAGAAGCATAGCTCTCCGGCTCATCCGGTATTGCATAATCATCAATCTCTGATTCTGCCTCCTCCGGTTCCACTTCCCGGTATTCGGCATCAATGACCTCATCATCCTCACGGAGTCCGTCCATCGCAAGCTCATCAATACGAGGTGTCTCAGGCTGGTATTCCCCTGTAAGAATAAGGACACCAAGCTCTTTTTCGATATCTTTCCACGAAACATATCCTTCAACCTCTCCATCCTCATCTCGCCACTGAAAACGCAGTCCATTCCCATGAAATGTGTCATATCCGTGCAGTCCCAGTCCGTCAACCGGCCAGCCTGCACCTCCCTGACCATATTCTGCTTTGATACGCTTTGCCCTGGTTCCTGCATCAATCTCAGTTTCAAAAATCTTGCATACCCTGCCCTTGCCACCGATAAAACCTGTACCTCTCATAAGCACCTGTTTGATATACTCACTTGGTACTGTTGCAGACTTTTTGGGATTCAGGTAATTGTATTTACCTGCTAATGCAGCTTTTCTGTCCTGCTCGAACTGACGCATAAACTGATTATTGTTTTCGTCCTCAGTATGAATAGTGCCAATGCTTGCCTGCCCATTCTGGTCGAAAAAAAAGGAAGCCTGTGTATATTCGGCTTCCTTACTAACACCCAATGAATTGATTTCATCAAGTTCCCTATTCAGTTCTGTATCATCTGATTCTAGTGGAATCGCATCACTATCTGATTCAGTACCACTTCCTCTGCCTGCATCTTCGCCTGCTCTCTTATCTTCCACATCTCCATTGTCGATGACGGATTCTGTGGCTTGTGCTTCGCCAGATACTGCATCTCCAGCTGGTCGTACAGCTGGTTCGCTTCCTCCTCTACCGCTGACATCTTCTCGTACATCTTCCCGAATCTCATCAGCGTCTTGTATCTTGCCGGCTCGTTCTCCTTTAGATAGTTCATCGCCATCCTTCCGTATTTGCCCAGCTTCGTGAGATCCTCCGTCTCGTCCGGCATCTCTATCTGCGGATAAAGCAGTCCGTCCACTTCCTTGTAAGTCATTTCTTCTAACATATCCAATTCTCCTTTCGCTCTCGATTGCCTTTAAGTTACGACTAAATTCTCTAAGAACACTACAGGAGACATCGCATACAATGGAACCAAGACGGTAAATGATCTCTTCGTCTTTGATATTTACGATCTGACTAAAATCCTGTTCTTGCACAGATAAGTCAAATCCGCATCTCGTCCCTACAGCATACATGACACTTGCATATACAAGCTGCTCCATGTCCATTTCCTGCTGTAAGCCATTGCGTTTCTTACTTTCTTCCTTTATCACACTACCTGATAGCTGCATAAGTTCGGTCATTCGGTCTCCGAACTCTTCTTTTATTATAAGCCAAACATCTGTTCCTGTAAACTGTTTTAATATATTTTTTAGAGACTCCCTGTCGCTGTTATCGTACTGCTCAATCTGACCTTCTGACACAAGAAAATCCACATAATCCTTAAGATTTTCTCCCTCAAGGTCCCATGTCAGCTTAACATTCTTCCCTCCGGTATCACTGATATCAAAGATATATCTCATACGGGGATTCAGTGCCCTTGACGGGAAAATGGCACAGCCTTTCGCACCACGCTTTACATATCTTCCCACCTTTTTCCAGGTATCATAATCTGCCATAAGTGTGCTTCTCTCCGGAGATCTCTGAGCTGTTACCATAACGATATTGTCAAATTCATAGCGGTACAACTGACCTGCAACCTTTAAAACATCTTTCCAGTTCTTATCTGTTCTGGTGATGTTACCAATTTCAGAATCGTATATCGCTTTGACCTTCATATCAACGCCCATACCTTTGTCCTCCTCTACTTAAACATCTCTGCAAACAATCCCTTAAAGAGCTTTAACTCATCCTTATCCAGCTCGATTGCAAATTCATTGTCGATTGCCTGTTTTTCGCATTTATCCTTTTCCTTTGCAATCTTACGCACCACACGAAGAAGCACATAGCACTCCTTGGACTTTGCAATGCTCTGTTTAAAGGTCAGCTCATCCTCATCGACTGACTTCTGTGTCTGATAGATAATCTCTTTTAACTTATCATTGATACCATCTACTTCCTCAAGGGAAATAATAACGGATGCCTTAGAAGCACCCGATCTGTCCCACTCCTTATGAAGTTCCTTTACTAAAAACTCCATGTTCTTAATTACTGTTGTTGAATCACTTTTCATCTTGCTCTTCCTCCGTTTTCTTTTAATGAAGAAGGGAGCTGACTTTCGCTGATAGGTGCAAAATCAACTCCCTTCATGTCCTCTGCTCCAAGGACTATCTGCTCTGCATAATACATATCCATTGCCTTATTGATGGCATCGTCAAGCGACTCTGCCTTTACTTTCTGTACTCGTGAAAGCACTTCTTTTATCTCAACATCAAATTCCTGTTCCATATGATATCGCCTCCTGTAAAAATCTCATCACCGGCTCTTTTCTTCCTTTACCTGTCTTTCCTTAAAGCCTTCATCGTACTTTCCATCTTCCAGCCTGTCGTAAAAACAGTCCTCTTCAATCGTTCCAAAATCCTCATACATCTGGTGAAGGAAGTCATTCTGCAGCTTCTTTGGTACATCATCATCCTTTGACATATCCTGATAAAAATAGAACTTCTGCTTTAGCTTTGCCCTGTAATCATAGATATCCTCTATCTTTTCCGGTGTGCCATACTCCCTCTTGTATGCCTTGAAATTTGTAGTTGAAAGTGTGGAACCTAGATAAATGCCATGCTCCCACGATACCCCGATTGTGGTATTGTCCTTTGTAGGCTTCTCATCCTTCGGATAACGCTTATACTCTGTCGCACCAAGGGCGATTGTAAGGGAACCTGACTTCATATCCATCACCACAAGATTCCTTGGTGATAATGCTTCAAGCACCATGTAATCATGGTCATTGAAGTTATGAAATGTCTGTCCCCTTTCAAATGAGCGGTTCTCCATTTCATAATGCAGGTTAAAATCATCCACCCAGCCCTTATCGGTCATTCCAATCTCCTTAAGCTTTGCAACACATTCAGAAGAACTGGCTTCTTTATCAAACCGGAATTCTTTGGAATCGTTATAAAATCCCTGAAGAAAATGTCCGAGCTGAATATCATCCAGACAGAATCTCGCAGATACAGTTACATTTGCTGCCCTGTAATACTCTGTGAAGTTATCTGCTTCACCAAGTGTCCTTCCAAGCTGCAACAAATTTTCTGCAAGCTCTGACATATCATCAATTGCTATAAAACTCTTATAATCATCCAGAGTCATCAGCATATTTGTCTCTGTTCCCCTGTCGTTTTCTGTTACCAGTATCATATCTTTTAAATCCATTCTTACCTCCAGTCTCAGAGAGGGACTATGCCCTCTCTGCAAATTTCCTGTTATGGTCTTCCTATCACAACAATCTTTCCTGTGCTTGCCACATCCCTGTAGACCACACCAAGACTTTCATTAAGTGCCTCTACCACCTTGCCATTTCCGACATATACTGCCACATGGCTGATGTTCTTATATCTTCCATTGCTTGTAAAACTGTAAAAGATAAGGTCTCCCGGCTGTAACTCATCAAAGGAGACAGTCTTTCCGGCTTCATCAAGTCCCTGTGCCTCCGCTGCCGCTGTGGTTGCACCGCCATAACTAATATCCACGCCTGCATCTTTCCATGAATAATAGGCTAAGGAACTGCAGTCATAATAGTTACCGCTGTCTCTTAAATCCTGACTATAAGGAAAACCAACTCTGTGTAGTGCATAGGAGCAGACTGTTTTCTGCCTGCTGTCTGTAATTTCGTTTAGGATGGCATTGATTTCATCCTCAGTCATGGAGCTTACTCCCGGACTGCCGCCTCCACCTCCACTTCCGCTTCCGGCATATCCAAGCTGTCCCATAAACTCAGGACTCATGATCTGCTCAAGCATTTCCACCTGATCAGAATTAAATCCATAGACCGAAATCATATCCCTGTACGATTTTAGTGTGACATTCACATACAGAACCGACTTCGTGACAGTAGTTACATTACCGTCTGCATCTGTTTCTTCCACATCTTTTGTTCCTGTGCTTGTGGTGTATGAACACATATCATTTACAACTGCCTGCAGCCAGCCTTTTGAAGTATCATTCATGACTGTTGCAGTATCTCCGACACCATGCTTGACCATATAGACAGCCATGATGTCATAGTAATTGCTTGGGTTTTCTTCCATACCTTCATAGTCCACATATACAAGCTCTCCAAGGTCATATCCGGTATGCTCATTCACTTTCGTATTCACATCCCGGTTAAATTCCTGCACATAAGCACTCGTTACTGTCTGCACGGTATCTCCTGATTCAAGTGGTGGCAGAAATAAAGCAAATGGAGAATTGTAAAGGATTGCTATCGCCGCAATAACCGGAACCGCAATCATGGCAACTACAAGAACAAGTAATAAAAGCACCAGTCCGACAATCGGTGCCGCTGCCTTTACCCAGGTAATCGCTTTTCGCACAATCAGATCCTTTACCAGCTTTGCCACGCTGTCTGTCTGATTCTCCTGTGCTTTCATCTTATCCAGAAAGAATTTTATCTTCCTGCTCCGGTTGGTCATCTTTTCATCCTTGACCTCTATGGACACACCTGCTGCATATCCAGCTGCTATGCCAATTGCAGTACCAACTCCCGGTGCAACCGCTGTTCCTGCCGCTGTAGCAGCTGTCTTTGAAGCAGTTTTCGCTGCAACCTTGGCAGTAGTCTTGGCTGTTTCTTTTGCCGTCTCTTTAGCTACGGTTTTGGCAGTATCTTTGGCAGCTTTCTTTGCTGTCTTTTTTGCCAGCTTCTTTCCTGCATCTACCTTCTTGATTCGCTTCTTTGCCTCGGCTGCCGCCTTTTTCCTGAAAAGTGCTGCACCCTTGGAAGCAGTTCCGGTAACAGGTCGGCTTGCTTCATATGCAAGATATGCTGCCTGCGATACCTCCTGACCACCTTCCACATGCTCCGTTACTGCCCCGGCTGCAAGTGCACCTGTTCTTCCTGCAATGTGAAGATTCGTGTTCTTGGTCTTGATGGAAGTGTTAGATTCTCTATAGTTTCGCTTAAATCTTGATAATCCTTTATTCTTCGACTCTGACTGATGAATGGTACTCTTGCGATATGACTTCTTTCTATCCGTATTAGTTACCTTTGCACCAGCTGTCTTAGGACCTCTCTCTACTGTATAGATGTTACTCCCCTTAATCTTGGCTCCCTTCGGTTCGTGGGCATGAATCTTGGCTTTCTCCTTGGTGTGAATGACCATCGGTTTGTCATCAACCTTTCTAATTTTCAATTTTCTCACCTCCTACTTTGAAAAATAAAATAAGCCGCTAGGGAGCAAAAATTACTCCTTAACGGCTATGTAAAATCATTCAATATTCAATTATTAAAAGCAACATGAAACTGAAATTTCGGGTACATCTACAAATTATAACTCTTTGATTTCTCCATTTTCAAAATAGTAAATATTCTCTCTTTTATATCCATATTTTGAACCTTGAACACTTATATGTGGCTCAAAAGTAAAATAATGAACCTCGCCAAGGCAAATTTGATTGCCCTTTTCTATATAGATTCTATCATTTTTCTGCCGAACAATTGAATGCCCCAAGTTTCCCATGAAATCAAGATTTATATACCCTTTTTCTTCTATGATACCATTTATATGATAATATAGCTCCTCGAAGGTAGTTTCCGGTGCAACAAATTTGCACATCTCCTCATGCAAATATTCTTCCATCAACAATCCTTTTTTCCATTCATCATTAGTCACATTATCAGTTTCGACAACCTTTCCATTTTCAATAATAATGGTTCTTGCATAATCGCCCCATGTATCCTCATTTTGTGGACTCAAGTCGATTGTAATAATGTCATTTTCTGCAATAACTCTTTCACTTGTAGTATATTCTTTCCCTGAAACGGATAATGTGGTTTCATCCCCAGCAAAAACAAAAGCCCCCACATCCCAATACCAAAAAGAATCAGCTCCCAATTCCATCATTTTTGTTTCACACAAATGTCTTACCTCAAGCAATGTCATGCCGGGCTGTATATTATCTTTAATGAACTCGATTGTCTTTTTCGCTATATTCTGTACCTCGGTATATTGCATAACACCCTCCACAAAATTCAAATTTTCTTTTCCCTAATAATTACAAATATTCCTTGGAAATTGCTTCCACACCATACATTTCCATAAATGCATCCAGGTCCGCTGCATCCCCAATCAACATATTCTCGTCAAAGTGTACGATAAGCATATCTTAAAATCCAGCCACATGTTCTCCGGTACAAATGATACATTTTAGAACTGCTTCCTTATTTATTTTTCATATCGAATCTTATATGCTTTCTTCTTAAAAATAGGGAATATCTAATTTATTATCATCAAGGTCGGACATTCATCCGACCTCTTGATTATACTATAGATTCTATAAAAATTCATCTGTTATCACTGCAGCATTGCTTCTTTTTTCTTCTGTTCCGCAATCTTCTCATGAATGTTGGTATTATACAGCCTGTACAAATCCGTATCCTTGCTGATCTGATTATCAAAGGGAATTACTACCGAACCACACTTAATAAGTCCCATTCCAGAGGCGGTATTAGTTACGAACCGAAGCTGTGCCTCTGATACCCCGATAACCTCCGCCATCTTTGAACTATCTGTATTTGCCTGCTTCAAGAGTGCCACAAACTCAGAGTTTGCAAGCATTGTGGTTGCTGTGTAATTCTGCAACAGATCGACAACATTCTGCGTGATACCGGTACAAAGACCTCCCTGCTTTCTTACCTTCTTCCAGAGCTGCTGCAAGTATTTTGCAGAATACTCGGAATTAAGCAGAACATGGAACTCATCAATATAGAGCCATGTTGCCTTGCCTCTCTTGCCATTCTCAACAATCCTGTTCTGAATGGATTCCATCATAACAAGCATTGTGATAGGACTAAGTTCTGTACCCAAGTCCCTGATGCCATATACTGTAAATCTGTTATCCACATCCACATTTGTCTGGTGATTGAAGATGTTAAGCGAACCATTTACGAAAAGCTCTAGTGACAGTGCAATGTCCTTTGCTTCCTCCTCCGGCTGCGCCATAAGGATATCGTAAAAATCACTCATCACCGGGATATACTTCTCTTTGCTTCTTGCAATGTCGATATACAGCTTTCTCACGCAGCGGTCAATGATTGACTTCTGTCTTGAATTTAAGCTGTCTCCGATACACTGCTCACAAAGACCAAGCATAAACTCGCCTTTTTCTCTTACCATTCCCTTGGAATCATTCGGATCAAGGCTCCATACATCCATCTCCAGCGGATTCACATAGTTATCCGTGTAAGTGGACATATTTACCACTGTTCCACCATAAGTCTCAGCAATATCAAAGTATTCGTTCATTGGATCTATGACGATTATCTCATCATCTCCCGACAAGAATACGCTGCCCATTTCCATCTTACAGAAGAAG
Source organism: Roseburia sp. MSJ-14 (assembly GCF_018918225.1). Taxonomy (NCBI): domain Bacteria; kingdom Bacillati; phylum Bacillota; class Clostridia; order Lachnospirales; family Lachnospiraceae; genus Roseburia; species Roseburia sp. MSJ-14. The sequence continues at coordinate 31,505 of NZ_JAHLQD010000014.1, read as the reverse complement.
GATTTACCGGAACCCGGCACTCCGAAAACGAAGCCATTTCCGTTTATCAGCTTCTTTCTGTTACCGATATTCACATTCTTGCTGATCTGATTGATACCATAATAGTTCCCTGTGCTGTCATTTAATTCCTGCACATTGAATGGCATAAGCACCGCAAGTGACTGGGTAAGAAGGGTACGCATTGTCTCCACCTGTCTTACACCAATCGGAAGCGCTGTGTTGAGTGCCTCCCTCTGCTTTAAGTAGTGTGTATCAATCGTACAGCTGTTACGCTTTCCGATAGTCTCCACTGTCTCACAGACGCTATCAAGCTCTTTTTTGCTCTCTGCCATAAGAATAATAGTAACTCCCACGAAGAAAAGGCACTGGTCATTCTCACGAACATCATCCATGATTTCCTCAATCTCCTTTTTCTCCGTTCTCTTGGCATATGAAATTTCCGTAGAAAAGTCGTTATTCTTATTACGGACTCTCTGCTGCTTAATGATATCCGACTCAATACCAAGGTATTTCTTCTGAAGCACCTTTGTAGTCAAATCCTTAGGAACAGGCACCACATCAATGCTCGTGATGGAATGAACCGGAAGGGAAGTAATCTCATTGATAAATCTGTCTGACAAACTGCTCGGATACTTTTTGATAAAAAGTGCCTTGCAGAATTTACTCTCATCCTCAAAATGGTCCGGGAAATATTTCACCATCCCATTGCACAGATCATTTCTAAAATCTGCTCCGACCTTCTTTGCCTTTTTGATATCAAAATCAAAGCTGCCCTCATCTCCAAGATGATAATAATCATAGAGCACTTTCAGTCTCTCATTGCCATTAAGCGGAACAATCTCTGCCCCAAGCTCAATGAAAGCCTTGTGTATCGTTGCCTCAAGGGTAGCAAACTGTGCCTTTGCCTCCTCGAAGTTCTTTCTCTCAATCGTGATTGTCAGGTATCTCTCCTGCTCAATCCCCTGTCTGCCCTCAATAATCTTCTCCTCAATGATGTCATTGTAGATTCTTCTATAATTATTGAAGCCATCGTTTTTCTCAGCAATCAGAACCTTGTCACGGAGTTCATCCATGTTTTTGTTCTTATTGTTGATCGTAATCTTATAATTACAGTCCAGCGAATTTAGGAACTTGCAATACCTCTCGAAAATACCGATCTGCTCATCCTCCGTTGCTGTCGTGTAATTGATGTCCTGAAAGCGGTAGCATTTGGAATACTTATTTTTGCTCACTTCAAAAATGCCGTTTTCAGCCACCGCCATAATCTCTATGGTTTCCTGAATGGATTTAGGTGTCTTATACAAAGGCTCACTCGCCTTCTTTAATAACTTAAATCCGTCTGTAAATAAACCCATGTCTCTAACCTCGCTTTCTTATAATGAAAGCCCGCCGGGAACTTCACCCTGCGGGCTGTGTTCCCGACCTTGCGGTCAGATACTATTCGTTTCTAATGCATTGCCTTATATGCTGCAATGCCTGCTGCTGCCGCCACAATGACTGCGACAAGTCCAAGCAGCATGTTTCTCGTCTTTTTCTTCATTGCTTCAAACTCCTCCTGCTTCTTTACAGCCGAATCAGCTGTTACAGTCTCCGGTTCAGCCTTTCTGCCTTTCTTCTTTACCTGTTCATTCTGTTCTGCTTCTAACTGCTTTATTGCAGGCTCTCCCTCTGTTGATACATAGGTAAGTGTCCTGTTCCCAAACATAAAATGCAGCTTCTTTCCCATATACTCGTAGAAATTCATCCCGTTAAAGGAATAGAATCCGCCAAGTGCAATCGGTGCCACACAGGGAATTGCCACATAAGCAGAACCCGTAAGACCGATATACTTGTAAAGAAGAAGGACGATACCGCCACCGACTACTACGCTTGCAATGGAAAATATAAGCTGCCTTGCAGTAAGTCCCATCGCAACCGATTCCTGATAGCGGTCAATATCCTTGTTTACTTCGATTACCATTGTCCCTGCCTCCTATCTTGATAAATCCTTTGTCTCCGGCTTTCTTGTCATTCCAATATTCGCCTCATACTTATCCATTCCATCCGGACACAGTTCTCTAAGCTTATCTACATTGAACAGATAAAGCGGATATTCGCAGAAACCACTCCTTTGCGTGAATCCTGTAAACTCTCCAATGTCATTGTCTGTAATAAACTTTTCAATATCCGGCATGTCATTCACATTCAGATATCCGCAGTAATTTGGTGCTGCAACCGACAAATTCACAGTCACATCCCCAAAATGCTCCTCATGTCCATCTTCATTACACATAAGACCAATAAACATTGCCCTGTTATTCATATACTGCTGGATATCAAATGTCACCTGCGTTTCTCCGGTTATGCTTGAATTATAAGTAACCTGTTTCTTTTCATTATCCATTTCTGCCTCCTTCTATAATCCAAATGCCTTGCTTGTAAGTGTCTGTGCTCCCTTCACACTTCCAACAGTCATTGCTATCGTAAATGTCATTTCACACAGATAGATAAGTGTCTGTGCCCAGTCAGCGTAACTTCCTGTAAATGCCGGAAGTCCTGCATTGATAAATGCATTACATACCACAATTGCAAGTGCCATCGTTACTGCCTCGAATACACACGAAAGAAAATATTTGCAGTAGGTAGCCATTGTATGACTGACCATTCTGTTTCCTGCCATTGTGGAGCATGCAATCGCACCAAGCGGCACAATAATCAGTATCTTTAAGAACCTGAAATACACTGTGTAAATGATAAAGAATCCACAGATAATAATGATGATTGCAAGCAAAGCTGTAAGTATCAGCATTACCAGACTCTCACCAAATCCGAGTCCCTTAATGATGTCTGCCTGTGTACTGTCAATGGCAAGCTGCGTCGTTGTCCCGGCAGATATAAGTCCCACCAGATTTCCTATGGAAGTAAAAAACGCTTTCATAATCGTGACATTATTTGCAACAAACCATTCTGCAAGTCCCAGTCGGATAAGCATACGAAATATAGACTCAAACCTCATCTCATCTTTTACATCTATGCTTTCCGAGCAGAAACCGATAACAAAGAACAGCACAACGAGGGAAGAGCCGACCGCTACAAAGACCGGCTCAATACCCTCAATAACTGCCCAAGGACCTCCGCCCTTGAAACTGACCGGTGACTGTCCAAGCATTGCAAAGACCAGGGATATCTGATTGTTCCAAAACCCAAACACCGCCTCAAGAAGTGCAAGGATCTTGTCTCCAAGCTTAAAAATATCCATACTTGTTATTCACCTCTTTCCTTTTACTAAAAGGGGAACTCTTTTTCCCCAATCTTAGAAGCCTAAGAATGTCAGTACTGTTGAAATACCAGCCATCATGACACCTGCTACAATTCCTTTCAGTGCAGAGTTCATAGTAGATGAATCCTGCTGCTGATAGGCTTGTGCGAACTCCATGACATTCTTTGCAAGAATGATGACACCAACAGCACCAATGACTGCAATGATAAGTGTCTTTAAGTTCTCAAGCGGCTGTGTTACTGCGGAAGTACCTGTACCTGCTGCAAAACAAGTAGTGCTCATAAGCATTACTCCCATAAGTGCTCCGGATAATGCCGGAACGAATCTCTTTTTAAAGTGAATGAATCTGCTCTTCATGCCTTTCTCCTCCATCTGATTGTTGTTTGTCGTAATAATCTGTTCTTTTCTCATGTTGTTTGTCTCCTTTTTGATAAAAAAATAAGCTAGCAGGGATAATCCCTAACTGGCTGTTAAAAGTTACTCTATATGATCAGGCAATGCCTGTTGTAATGATTAAATCGGGCTTTTCCCGATGTGTTTAGCTGTAACCACCTCCTTTCAAGGCGCAAAAAAAGCACCTTAACCTTTATTGGCTAAAGTGCTTGTATTAGTTTGATATTAAATTGTTGTGAGTCAGACAAACAGAAATTTAACTATTTGATTTATGTTCTTCATTATACCTATTAAGTATTAGATCTGCTCTTTTGTTTATTTTGTCCAACATGGTTTTCAAGCATTCTTCTACCTCTTCTTTTTCTAGTGGACATGGATAAGATAAAGATTGACCTTTAAAAAACGTAATTCCACTAATTCTGTTTTTTTTGACTTGGTAATACATACTCAAACAATATTTTTCTTGGTTTTTAATAAAAAAGCTATGCCAATCTTTAACGATTTTATTGTCTACTTTTTGTAAACTACCTAAGTGATAATACTCTAGGTCTTTTCCAGCATCAACACATAGTTGTATCTTATCAATCATCAACGGTAAGTAATCTCTTACATCACCTAATAGTCCTTTTACAGAATTAAACCTTTCTGGACAAGGCATAAAATTCGCTACAGTATGACACATATCTGCCAATTTTAAAATATCTGGATATTCTTTACATAAATCATTTACTTGACCTCTTTCCTCTGAGTTTTCTTTGAAGTATTTTTCTGGAAACGAATCATATCCCCAATCAGTATTATGATGTTTATAAATTTTTACATTCCCTGCTTTTGCTATACGATATTTGCCCGGATATTTTAATCTCATTGCATATGAAAAAGTTATCCAAAATGAATTAATTACATCATAACTTACATTTTGGTTCCACCCTAATTCTTCATATAATAACTTTGCACTTTTTCCATTTTCGACATCAACTTGTTCTGATATAAAATACTGGAATAATTTTTCGATTGCATTAATCTCTTTGAGATCTTTTTTTAATACATTTTTATTGATTTTCAAAAAATAATTCTCCTTCAATTCCTGATTTTCATCACAAGCTTTATAAATCTTTTCCAATATCCTCAAGCTCTTTCATAGCATCCTGATTTTTAGAAAGCTCATCCTTTGCTGTTGCATAATATGACTTCTGGAAAAGCAAATCCCATGAAAGATATTTTGCCATACAGTCAAACTGCTTATCAATCAACTCATACTGGATACTGTCAACTGGAGAACCGCCTACAACAATCGTGCCAACTTTTTTATTTTTTAACTGCATTCCCCGGCAATAACACTTATCAATAATAAGTTTCAATTGTGCTGACATTCCCCACCAATAAACCGGTGTTGCAAAAAGGATCATATCTGCGGCAGCAATTTTATCAATTGTAGGATTTGTATCATCCTTATCTACACATCCCTTAGAACATTGACAGGCACCACAGCCCTTGCATGGTGCAATATTAAGTTTGTCAGGTTCAATGATTTCAATTTCGTTTTTTTCAGATGCTCCTTTTACAAAAGCCTCAATCGCTGTAAGAGTGTTTCCTTTTCTTGCACTTCCATTTATAATGATTACTTTCATCTCGCAAAGCCTCCATTCTGCTTATCATATAAGCAAATAAGTTCTAAATAATAATTTTTCTCACATAGGCACATTATACCACGGTTTCTGTGCCTATGCGATAACATTTACTGCTTCTTTCGATATGAACTCATCTTCTCCACAGTAACCTCCGGATAGAAATACGTCAGAATCGTTGACTTTGGAACACCTGCAGCAAGAGCTTTCTTCACTTCCTCTTTCTGCTCTGGTGTATATGACCAGTGCAGCATTCGGTTTGTGATAGTATCCTCCCACTTAGGCTTTTCCCTCTCTGGATTCCTTACAGGCTTAGCACCAGCACTTCCATTAGAAGAGTTGGCACTTTCTGTAGTATCAGACTTCTGCGACTCATCGACATACTCAAGCTCATTTGCCTGTTCCCTGTCAATCTTTGCTTTCTGCTCTGCTTCATCCTGCATGGAGAATCTCCTGCTTAATTCCGCATCACCAAGCATCATAAACTGCTCATAGGTAAGAGAATCAATATACACATTCTCGCCCTTATCCTTCAGTTTTTCATAATACTTAACTGCCTTGTCTGAAAGAATCTCAAATGGCGGACCGATAAGATTATCTGCTCCTCTTATCTGATGAACATAAGGCTCTCCCTTGCCATCTACTGTCTGGTTAAACATCGGATGATTGAATGGTATGAACTTATTATCCATGATAGGATCAAAACCACGGATAAAAATAATGCACTTTTTGTTATCCAGTTTTCTGACTTCGTCCGGTGTAAACAGCTCTCTTCCTAATACATCATAGTTTCTTGAAGAGCTTCCCTGTCTGCCCTTTGTCTCTCCACTTGACTTCTTATCAATCGTACCTTTTCCAAGCAACTCTGACACGTATTTGTGTGTACTCTGCTCATTTCCACCAAGATAGATGAAAGTATCGCAGTTGCCGGGAATTGTCTCCCAGGTATCTTTAAAAAGTGCCTTTAGCTGGGCAAAGTTCTGAATAATGATAATACTTGAAATCTCACGACTTCGCATTGTCGATAACAGCGAACAGAAGTCATCTGGCAATGCGACATTTGCAAATTCATCTAACATAAATGTCACATGGATTGGCAGTCTGCCTCCGCAGTTAAAGTCTGCCTGATAGTACAATTCCTGAAATATCTGCGTGTATAACATACCGATAATGAAGTTATAGGATTTGTCACTATCAGGGATTACACAAAAGAGGGCTGTCTTTGTCTCCCCATCTCCATTCACTCCAATACCGATATCTGACAGATTAAGCTCATCTTTTGAGAGTAATCGTAAAACCTGCTTATTCTCAAGAAATGCAAGTCTTGAGTTGGCACTGATGATAATGGAACGGACTGTATCTCCTGCACCTCTCATACATTTGTTGTACTGCTTGACTGCCGGATGATTGGCTCCAAGTGGAGAACTTTCCTCTAAAAACTTCATACGCACATCCAGCTTTGATGCCTTCCCCTGCTCTGTAACCTCTGCCTCTCCAAGAAGTTTAAGTACTGTCTCAAAGTTTCTCTTTGCCGGCTGTACCTCCAGCCACACATAATAAAAGATAGCCTGTAAGAACAATCCTTCCGCTTTTTCCCAGAACGGATCACTTGGTGTCGCTCCCTTTGGTGTCGTATTGCTGATAAGGTTTGTAATCAGCTTGACCACATCTGTTTCCTCTCTGATATAGGAAAATGGATTGTAACAGTCTGATTTATCCATCTCTAACAGATTAATGACTTTCAGGTTATATCCGTTATTTTTTAACATCTGCCCGCAGCTTCTAAGGATTTCTCCCTTTGGATCGGTACAGATAAAGGAACAGTTATGCGGCATCTGCATCAGATTCGGCTTTACTTCATAAAATGTTTTTCCTGCTCCGGAACCACCACAGATAAGGATATTTCCATTGAGCTTGAGTCTCCTGAAATCCAGCGACATCTTCACATTCTGGCTGAGTATCCGGTTGAAATTTTCATCCTTATCTGCAAGTATCTTGTTGACCTGCTTCGGATTTTCAAATCTTGCCGTACCAAATTCTTTGCCAGGCATATAGTTTCTCTGACTGGTGTAATACATGACAATAGCCATCGCATAGATACCTAATGCAATGGCTACTGCTTTTACTGTATTAGAATTGTAATAATTGGCAAAAGGAACAGCACATACTTCATTGAATCTGTCCATAAATTCATTAAAGGCAATCCCTTCCGTCCACGCACCATTTATCAGATAACCAAGATACCCTGCTAACACTGCACCCACAAGAATGAATATCAGTGACGGCTTTTTCTTTGTTGTCTGCATAGGCTGCTACCTCGCTTTCTTTGTGGTAACAGTTTTCTTCTGCGCTGTCTTTTTCTGCTGCTTCTGCACTTTCTCGTAACGCTCCCTGACAGATGATTCCACCTTATCATAGTGAGTATAAAGCTCGGTTCCTTTCTGGGTTGTCACCACACGATTCTGCTCATCGTAGAGCTTATAATCCTTGGTTGAATCAAGGAAGGTAAGCATTGTCTTTCCACCATGAATCTCCATGATGTTTTCCTTACGGAGCCATACATATTTTGCCTCTTCTCCCCATGTGCCGGGAACTCTGGTCTTAACAGCATGGTCATTCTCTTCTATAATCAGCTTCTTGCTGATAGTCACATCTGACAGGTTCGCATTCTTTGATGCCGCAACCGCCCTCATTCTCTCAGCAAGGTCCTGATAACCTCTGACACGATTAATAAATGCATCCTTGTCCATCATTACTGTATGGGTGCCATCTTCATTCTTGCTGCCAAGCACACCGATTGTCTCAAGCTGTCTGATAACACTTTCAGCCTGCTCACCATTGATACTGAAATTCTCCTTGACCTGATCCACACTGATAGCTTTCTTTTCCATTGCAAACATTCCTACCTTTTCAATCAGTCCGTCAATAGCGGAATTAACCCTATCCCCTTCTATCGTGTGGCTTTTCTCGTTTCCCTGCTGTTTCTTCAAAAAATCCATCAGCTTGCCAAGTGATTTTTCATCTCCATTCTTCAGATAATCGTCAAATGTGGCAATCTTGCCAAACTTGAGCTTCTGTATCATCATATTCACACGTGGAACTGCCTCTGTATGAAAGATTACCTCACTCAGTCCGTCTTTCCTGTTGCAGTCCGGAAGTACTGAATAGAGTATTCCATACTTCTTTGCCATCTTTTCAACCTTTTTCATATCTTCGGTATTAAACTGTAACACCTGTAAATCACCGCCCTTTAAGAGCAGCTTTCTCATGGATGTCTTGCCAAGTGACTTCTCATAATCAAGCATCCCTTTTAAGAAATCTATTGCCTTCTGCATGGCAGCTATTCCTCCACTTCCTACCTTCATGGCAATCTCAATGCCATCATAAGCAACACGGATGATCTGCACCGCTTCCTGAATCTCTTCTGCCATTATCGCACCTCCGCTTTCTCTCTGACTGTTGTTTTAAGTGTTTCTGTCTCTGTAGTACGGATTTCCTCGGCTGATACATCAATACCATAAGCATTCAAAATATCTGCCAGATGATTAATTGCTTTTTCCTCCTCGATACGGTACATTTCAAGTGCCACAAGCAGGTTTTCCACCTGTTCCACCCATGCAGGCTTCATATCATATTTAGCCCTGTATGTGACCATAATCTCGTCCGACTCAGCCTTATCCGCCGAATGTGCCAATGCTTCAATAAGAGAAATCGTATCTTCCTTGCTGCCGCTTCTGAATGCGAACTGGACAACAAAGTTTTTCTCTTCCTCTGTAAACTGATGCTCCACACCATTCATCTCTGTTACTGCTTCATTTACTACTGCTAAATTCATAAGTACCTCCTAATCTGCCATACTGTTTTCAAGTACCGCTATCTCAATAATCTCTTTCATCTTTTCTGCTGAAATATTATTGGTAATAAGCTCTATAAGCTGTGTCTCCGTAAGTCCCTTTTCTATTGCACTCTTAATCTGGACAAGCTGTGCCGGAACAAGATCGCCCGATGCAACAAGCTTTACAATGTCTGCTCTCGACTTTTTCTTAAAAGAAAGTCTTGCAAAAAGGCTTGCCACTCCGCTGTTGCTGCTCTTTCTCACACTTCTCTCAATCGGAAGTCTCTGCACCACATTTCCGGTACCATCAACTACCGGAATCTGATAATAGACCGGAATCCCGTTTGCCACAGCCTGCATATTCTGCGGAACTGCAACTGTATCAACCATCTTTTTTTCTGCCTGTGGTACGGACTGGCTTTCCTGCGGCTCTGCCTTACTTTCTGCCTCTTTCTTATTCTCTGTGGCAACACTTATGATCTTATCTTCCAATGACTCTATTCTGTCTCCCATACGCTTCATCTCCTTATCCTTTTTCTCAATATCATCCCTGAGTCTTGCAATCGTACTGCTTGCCTTATTCAGTTCATTCTGCTGACTGTTGATAAGAGCATCCTTATCCTGGTTCTCCTTGACCAGACGCTCCCTGACTCCCTCATCATCTTTGGAAGTCTCTATTTCAGAAAGCTTCTTATTCAGGGCATCATACCTTTCATTCTGATGATTGATCTTTGCAACCACTTCATCCATCTGAGAAATGAGTGCTTTCACATACTCAGACTCTTCCGGAATCTGTTTCTTGACTTTATTCAGCTGTTCCAAAACTTCCTCATATAATCGTCGCATGGTAATAGGTTTTTCCCCTTTGTCCATAACCTCCTTAATTGTCTGAACAGGTACACCCTTTTCATAAAATTCAAGGGACACCTGCATCTGATGAACCGAATACTTGGTATTCTTGATAATATCAATCATATCTTTTGGAACATCCTTGTGCAGACATTCCGATAAAATCTTCATCTGTTCAATGTCGTATGACTTATTGAGATAAAGGCTGATCTCCTCCTCTTTCAGTCCATATTCATAATCACTTTTTACAAGAGCAATCGTATCTTCACTAAAATGCTTATTTCGGAGAAGCTGCAATTTTTTCTCGATTGCTATCGCACTAAGCGGTTCTCTGTTTTCTTCCATATATGCCTCCTAACTACTAAAAAAACAGCCTAACGTTCTGGCTGCTCTTTCCTGTCTCGTATTGTCTCTTTGTTGTACTGTGCATCTTTTCCATCTGATACGCTGTCTGGAATAAGACTCTTCCATATAGATTTACCAATATTCAACTCTTTGAATACTGCCCTTTCTTTTGCACATGCTTTGGAATACTCCTCTTTATAATGTTTACGCAGTGCTTCCACCTCTTCAAGGCTATATCCCTGTGATAAAAGCTTCTGTTTCAAAGTTTCCCATTGCAGATGCTCATCCGTAAAAAATTCATCTCCCTGGAGGAAAGACTTCTCAGCAGGTTCTAACTCTTTCATATCATCTGCTATATCAAAAAGTTCTCGACTTCTCTCCCTAGCCTTATAAATGCGGCTTTTCTCTGCTGAAACTTCTTTTCTTTTATCTGTCAATGAGCTGATTACACTGACAAGCTCCTCTGCTGAATGAATGTCATGATTGACAAGGAACAAATACTCCTCCTGCAGTTTATGCATCTTACGGATATCATCCTTATACTTCCATACCTGACTGTATGGCTTCTTTTTCAGCTTTCCTATCCGGTATAGCTTTGCATAGTATCTCTTTTGAAGCCCCGACATCTTTGCCCTTCGGTATCTTCTCACCTTACACTTACAAAGAACCGGTTGTACTTCTTTCTGCTGTTCCCGGTAAAATGAAATATCCTCTTTTTCTATCCTTTCCCGGATTGCCTCATCAGAATACATGTTACCTAATGTCTTACATCTGCGAAATCTCGTCATTCCTTGTGGCTTTACCGCCAGATACTTTCCCTGCTTGACCTCATATCCTTTGTCAGATAACAGCTCCAGAAACTGCTCATAATTTCCTGCCTGCAGTATGCAGGAATCCAGGTCTCTCTTAATCATATCTGCCCATACAAAACTGCCTTCACGATATTCGCTCCAGTCCTTATAGCTTTCATACTCTTTTTCCTTACTGCCATCATCAACATCAATGATTGAAAGACCATATTCCTGACACAACTTATTCGTGATTGGCTGGATATACTTTGCCCAGTCTCCTTTTTCATAGCGGTACTTTTTCCCATCCACAAAACTCACACTGTTAAATACAATGTGTGAATGAACATGTGCTGTATTATCATGCACCACATATACTGCCTCATATGATTTTCCAAGATACTCTTCCACGAATCTGCGGGTTATCTCAAATGCCATATCAGGATTCACTTCATCTTCCTTAAATGAGAGAATGATATGATATCCCTGCCTTTTATCAACTTTTCCAAACTTCCGTTTTGTAGCTTTCATCTGTTCAAAAGCAGAATCGACCTGACAGTTGATTGCACCAACGAGCCTTCCATCCTGTGTTTTCTCCGGATTCATCACATAATCAAGAGATCTCTTCAGATGTTTTCCGTGAAAATGCCCACCACAATCCTTCATATTAAGGATTTTACTGATTGCCAATCTTTACCACCGCCTCATCTACCTTCTGATTCAGTTTTCGCATATAAGCTATCAGCTGTGTCTTATCTTCCTTGGAATACAGCCTGGCATTATTGTTAAATACTATCTGATTGATATTTATTCCAATTCTGTTGACTTCATTAATGAGTTCCTTCAGAATCTTCCTTACTTCCGGATAATCATTTGGTTTCTGACTGATAAGAAGACGGATATACTCAGCCTCATTCATTCCATTATCACATGCCTTTTTTGCAAGCATCTTGGCTTCCTCTGGCATTAGTCTTAGTGTTTTCCTAATACAATGAACTTTATCTGCCATAGACTCACCTTCCTCTCTTACCCGTACTATAATCCTTAATTCCTTCTGCAACTGTCACCGCAGCTTTTTCCAAATCATCCCTGCTACTTAGATGACTAATGAATGATTCCACCAAAGCAGCTGCCATTTCATCAATCTCCTTTGCATAACAGGTCTTTTCAAACAACCTGTCCAGCCTCTTTTCATCTGCTTTCAAACTGTCATACTTATCCTGAAACTCACTGTAATCTTTAAAATCCTTTGGATCATTCCTGTGTGCATCAGCATCAAGTATCAGTTCATAGTTCCATTCACAAACAGTATCTATAACATCATCTATCGGGTATGGTTCAATTTCACCATTCTCCTCAGCTACATCCTGTCTGTACATCTTTCCATCAGAATCTATGCCAATAGCATAATCATGACCTTCCATATAGTTAAGCAATATTGCAGCATCTTCTATCGAAGGGTTAAGTAAGATATCAAATGTGTCTGCCCAGGCAATCAGTTCTTCTGGTTTTGAAAATAGCGTAACTTCTGCATCCATTGCTTCCTTGCACCTCCTTATCCGTGTTTAGTAAATATTCACCAAAGCTCCAGTCTCCAGTTAGTCCCCGGCGACTGCTAGATACGCATTAGAGACATCTCTGTCCTAATGCCATCTAGTTAGGGAGAAAATCTCCCTAAAACCCTCTGTTTATGAAAGTGGGGGCGCTTTTTGCCCCCACTTTGCTACTTTGGGGGCGCTTTCTGCCCCCACTTTGTTATTTTGGGGGCGCTTTTTGCCCCCACATTGACATTTTGGTGGCACTTTCTGCCCCCACTTTGCTGTTTTGGGGGCGCTTTCTGCCCCCACACATCAAAATCCAAGTTCTCATGCCCTGACCGGTTCATCTGCTCTCTGATTCATTTGATTAAGATTAAGCTTTGCCGCCACAAGCCACTCGTTGTAATCCTTATATCCGGCTGGAGGCGGACAGTCTTCTACCTCATATCCAAGCTCATAATACTTTCTCATAAGTTCAGCTGCTGCTTTTCTCCCCGGCTCATCTCTATCAAGGCAGAACCGGATGGAAGTAATCTGCGGATGTTCCCGAAGAAAAGTCTCAAGTGGTGCATCTGCAAGCATCCCAAGTGCCAGCTTATTTGATTCATAATCCGTGAAGATATCCACATAACTCATAAGGTCGATTGCAGCCTCAAATACTACAAGCTCTGTACTGTTAACATTTACTACATTAAATCCATAGTTTTTATCATTGCCTGTGACATCACACTTGAATGGCTTGCCCTGCTTATCAAACACGCCTCTCATACTTGCAAATCTTGTCACTCCATTTTTATCATTTCCCTTGAAAACAACATTGTGGTAATGCCTGCTCTCATAAATCAATCCATCTTTTAAAAACAGATCTATGACTGCTCTGCTGATTCCTCTCTCCTGATTCAGATATGAAATAAGATAGGAATTATCTCCTGCCGGTTCCGGTAGGACAAACGGCTTTCTCTCCTCTGCCTGCTTCTGCGATACCTGATGAACAAGTGGCTGCTTTACAGGATTCTCGATTCTTCTGTATCCTGCAAAGTCCAAAAGCCAGAACACAGCCTCTTTTACACTCATTCCACAAAATACCCGTAAGAAATCTATCTGTGAGCCGCCATTGTTGCCTTTGTCAAACTGCCTTGACCATCTGTACCAATGGCTTCTGTTATAGATACGGATGGAATCCATCTCCTTTAAAGTGTGGTATTTGCCAATCCTCTTTACTGTATACCCAAGGCTTTCAGCAACTGCACACAGGTCAACACTCTTTGCTATGGCAAGCTCTTCATCCGTAAATCTTCCATCCATGCTTTCACCTTGCCTTTCCCTGCTCTGCTACAAGCGGTGACTTGATATCAAGTGTCCGGTAATCTGTGCTCAGGGTAATCTTAGGATTATCAATCATGCCTTTTTCCCTGAAACTGAAAAATTCACGATTGTCTCCACCGACTATGATATGGTCAATGAGCGGTATTCCCATCAGTTCACACAGCTTGTTCATGCGGTCTGTCATCATGGTATCAGCCTTACTTGGGAATACGTTCCCGGATGGGTGACAATGGATTAACATCATGCTTGCCGCATTGCTTAGGATGCTTGATTTAAACAGCTCTCTCGGATGTGCCATTGCCTCATTTAAAGAACCAACACTTGCAAAATGCACATTGATAGGTTTTAAATCTGACCTTAGATTGACCACACACACTACTTCCCTGTCAAACTGGCACATACAGTCTCCCATGACAGCAGCTATATCCGCAGGATTATTAAAGGTGTGCTCCGAATAAATCGGAGCATCCTTTACAAGTCTTACCGAAACCACATCAAGCTTGAAGTCATTCTTCTTTGGCATCAGACACCGCCTCCTCTCCAAACTCGACACGGATAACAAAGTCACCTTTCTGGCTGTTTATGAGAGCAATGAGTTCTTCCATTGTAAGTTCCTGCTCCATAACTGCCTCCTATCTGGACTTTTCCTTCGCATCATATACAAGGGGAGGTTCTGCAACGATACCATCAAGTCTCTTGTTTGGTGTATCAGTTGCAAGGGTGAGTTTTCTTAAATCCTTATCATAGTGATATACCTGATTAGAAAGTCTCTCGTCCAAAGACACCTCCTGCATATTTACCTCGACTACCATTTGTGCTAGCATCTCAGGGCTTCCCATATCTGAAGATACTGCAATAACCTCATGCACGCTCGAAGGGAGAATATAAAGGTCACTCTCTAAACTCTCTGCCAGCTCATGAAGCTCATTCTCATAAAGCATGGATGCTGCACCATTGATACCCTTTTCATTGGAAATCACCCACATCGTCTGCTCCGGTGGAATCTCAGCTATCATCATCTCTGCGATCTCCTGTGGCATCCCATCCCTTGCGAACATTTCTTTCATAATGTCATTCATGCTTCGTACTACAGGTGGGAAGAGTCTTCTTGTGTTTTCCGCTGCACACTTAAAGAGCTGTTCCTCGCTCATACCAAGTCTTTTCGCAAATTCATTTGTAATTTTTGAACTCTGCACCGCATCCTTATCTGCACTGATTATTACCTTATACACAATAGAAAGATCCTGAAACTCCCTGTGAGGCACCTGTTCCAAAAATGTCTTATTCTGCTCTGTATTGATGAGCTGGAATACAATCTTCTCGTTAGCATCCCTCATAATGCTGTCCACATCAACAACCGGAGCCTGCTCATATGCCCTTTCCATGAAGTCACATGCAGCCATAAGTGTTTCCTCAAGATCGCCACAGTCCTGATACTTCTTATACATGTCATTGATATAAATCGTAGGCGAAATATTCCTACCTTCCTCTCTTAAGATGATGCCATCAAGAGTCACATTCACCTTTTCCACTGGCTCTGCCACAAGCTCCATTCCTTTGAACTTCTCTGGCATATAATCCATAAACTTTTCTTTTACTACTTCCTTAAAAATCTCGTAATTCATCATATTACGGTTCCTCCTTAATCTAAAAAAGCTGGGAACATAAGTTACTGGCTTACATTCCCCGCAAGGTTAATTGTTACTGTTTATTCTTTTTCTTTCTTCCACGAAGTCCTACTCCAACACCTGTAATAAGTGCAAGTGCACCGATTCCAAGATAAAGAAGCGGATTTGCATTGTCGCCTGTCTGTGGAAGCTTAGGCTCTGTCGGTACATTGGCAAGCTTAAGAGTTGCTACAACAACATCCGGTGCATTGTCATCATATCGAAGAGTTACATCGTGAGCTGTTTCATCAAGGATATATCCGTCAGCTGCTTTTGTCTCAACTACTGTATAATGGATATCTTCCTTAAATGAACCATCCTCATTGTAAGTACAGATAGGAAGCTCCTTGCTCTCTGCATGACCATTCTTGTCAGTAGTGAGTGTATCAAGCACCTTTCCGTCCTTATCCCTTACTTCAAATACAACACCCTCGATTGGCTTTCCGGTTACTTTGTCAGTTTTCTCAATGACAATCTTACCGACTGCCTGTTCATCTTTCATGGATACCTTCTGGATTTCTGCTGTCTCCTTTACTTCAAAGGTTACATCACTTGCCACCTTATATCCATATGGTGCAGATTCCTCTCTGAGTGTGTACTTTCCGACAGGAAGTCTCTCAATCATATGAGTCTTTCCTGCCTCTGATGTCCAGCTCTCAACAAGCTTTCCATCCGAATCAATCACTGAAAGCTTTGCTCCCGGTAACTCTTTCTCACCTGTGATATCTGTCTTTGAAATTTCTACCTTAATAGGTGCATTTTCAAATGCTGCCTCAAACTCGATAACCTTTACCTTATCTCCCTGATATGAAGCATCCACATCAAATGTCTTATCTGACTTCACATAGCCCTTTGGTGCCTCAAGTTCTTTGACATAATACTGTCCAAGCGGAAGGTCAGAGGTAAATGCAGCCTTTCCATCCTTGCCTGTTACTGTTCTCTCAATCTGTGTATCAGCTTTTACGATTACCTTGCCATCTTTGTTCACGATATCTTCTTTCGCAAATAAACCGAATACTGCTCCTTCAAGTGCTTCCTTAGTCTCTAAATCCGTCTTGGTTACAGTAATCTGCACTTTCTGACGCTCATTTGTCACATCCATTCCTGCAAATACAACCTTTGTATTCTGGTCGATATAGGAAAGGTCTGCCTCAATCGGTGTATCATCTAATACAAATCCATCAATGGTTTTTGTCTCAACAAGATAATACTTGCCAAGTGGAAGGTCATCAATTCTTGCGATACCCTTATCATTTGTCACGATGGTTGCCACCTTGTCTCCTGCCCTGTGATATACAGTGTCAAGTCCGTCAGCACTTACGATATCCTCTTTTGCATATACATCAAAAGTTACTCCTGCAAGGCTGTCCTTGAAGAAATTGAAGATAAAGTCATACCAGTAACCCTTCATAAGAGTAGTGTCTGTTACAAATTCGCCGTCCTTATTGATAACGATGGAACCTGTAGGAACTTCATCCTTCATCTCTACATGCTGCACTTTGCCAGTGTCCTCTACTGTAAACTTAATATCTGTTGCTTTAAGATATCCGTAAGGAGCAAATTCCTCACGAAGTGTATAAGTCTCGCCTACGACAAGTCTCTTGATCACATGTGCTTCCTTAGCATCAGATGTCCATGTGTCTACCACATTTCCATCCTTATCAAGTACAGTAAGTGTTGCACCTGTAAGCTCTGCACCGCTTGTGATATCTGTCTTTGTAAACTCAAAGGTTGTAGGTGTGTTTTTATACTCGCTGTTATATACAGCAGTCTTAACATCCTGTCCCTGATATTTTGTATCAAAGTTTACTGCTTCCTCATTTGTCACATATCCGGCAGGCTTTACAAGCTCTCTTGCAACATATTTTGCAAATGGATAATCCTTAACAAAAGCAATCTTTCCATTCTCATCAGATGTTGTCTTCTCAAGAAGTGTGCCTTTCTCGATAATTACCTTGCCATCTACATTCTTGATATCCTCGTCTGCATAAAGACCAAATACTGCACCTACAATCGGTGTATTATCTTCTGAATCAAGCTTAGTCACTGACATATCAAGCTTCTGTCTGTCATCTGAGAAAGTAAGGCTTTCCTTGATAACAGGTGTCTTATCATCCATATATGTGAATGTCACTTTCTGCTCATTCGGATTTAATACATATCCGTATGGAGCTTCCACTTCCACAACCCTGTACTGTCCAAGAGGAAGATTCTTAGCTGTTGCCTTTCCATCCTTGCCAGTTGTAAGAGTTGTCACAAGGTCTCCCTTGCTGTAATACTTAATGCGGTTTCCGTCTGCATCCTTCTGGTTGTCTGCTGTGTAAATATCCTCGGCAGCATAAACTTTGAATTTTGCTCCGGCAAGTGAGCCTTCCTTATAAACAAACTCTTTCTCATATGAGCTTGCCAGGAGTCCACCCTTAAATCCGTCAAGTACCTCTCCCTTCTTTTCTACAGTCAGCTCTCCGACTGCAGGGGCATCGGAATATTCCACAGTAATGATTGCATCATTTGTATCACCATCTGTCTCAAATGCTGTGTCAGTATCAACAGAGATGTTGACATACTTATCATTTACAACATATCCAAATGGTGCAGACACTTCCTCAATGCGGTAGTTACCGATTTTCAGTGCCTCCGGTAAGATTAAATCTCCGTCCTCATCAGTAAAGAATGAAGTATGCTCTACCTTTGACGGATAAGTTGTGTACTGCTTTACATATTCGTTCTTATCAAGGTTGAAAATCTTAAACTCTGCATTTGGTACAAGTACTGTCTGCTTTGTATCAGAATCCTTCTTGATTACACGAAGCTTTGCTGTAAACTCTCTGTCCAAGAAAACTCTCCATGTCTGAGGCTCTGTTGGATGATTCTCCTTTATCTTTACCTCAAATGGCTTGATTGTTTTCATATTATGCGGAGTCTTTGACTCAACTACCACATAGGTTCCATAAGGAATTGCAATAGAAACTGCATGTCCCTTGTCATCGGATGTGATTGTTGTTGCTCCGTTTTCCCCGATTACTACCGGAGCTGCCTTGTCAAAGTCATAACTTCCATCTGCCTTTACAGGTAAAGATGATTTCAAATAAGCTGTGAACTCTGCACCTGCCAATAAGCCTGCTTCAGTATCATCGCCATTGTCAGATACCTTGATAAGCTGGAATGGCTGCTTGATGACCTGCTCTGCTGAGGTTGTGCTTCTTGATACCTCTGCTACAAGGTCTCCCTCATAGTCGCATACTACATCGTGCTCCTCTTCGTCTAAGAGATACCCCTCTGATGGAGTGATTTCTTTCACATAATAGTTTCCAAGGTAAAGGTTATTGACCTCTGCTTCGCCATTCTTATCTGTTGTAAGTGTTGCTACAAGGTCTCCTGCTTTGAATACGACTCCTGTTGCTCCGTCCGGATGCACGATATCGTTTCTCGCATAAAGACCATAAACTGCACCTTCAAGGCTTGCATCTCCCTGGGCTGCTGCCTTGCCTGATTCCTTGTCTACCTTGTAGATATGAATCTTTGCTGTGGTTCTGTCATTTACAAATGTGTGACTGAATGATGCCTTTGCCTGTGTTTCAGGTAATACATTGAAATTGAAGCTGTAAACATCTTTACTGTTTCTGATATACGCATATGGTGCCTGTGTCTCTGAGACATAATATCCGTTAGAGATTGGCAGATCCACGCTATAGCTTGCCTTTCCGTCCTCACCTGTAGATACTGTCTCAAGAGCTGTACCCTTTGTCACAATAACCTGTCCGGCATAGTTTTTGATGTCATTTCCGGCATAAAGTGTGTACTTGCCACCATCAAGAGGATTCTCTGTGTCAGAGTCCTTCTTTACGACAGATACATCCGCTTTCTGTCTTGTATTCTCAATCGTAGTTGATTCATACTGTACTGTCACAGTCTGATCCTTATACTCAACTGCTACTGTCTGAGGTGTGGTATTGATTGTATACCCGTCAATGCTCTTAATCTCAGTTACCACATAAGTTCCAAGATGAAGGTCAGATAATACCACCTGTCCGTCAGTTCCTGTTGTAAGGCTTTCTGCCACAACATCGCCAGCACTATACACCTTTGTACCATCTGCCTTATAGATATCTGCTCCAGCAGTTACCTTAAAAGTTGCTCCAGAAAGCTTCTTTTTCTCATAAGTGAAATTGCTTCCATTCCATGAGCTAAGCACCTCACCCTCTTTATAGATTGTGATTGCTCCAAGCTGCTCTTTATCTGTTGCAGAGATTCCCGTTGTCTGTCCTGCTTTTACAGTAAGTGTATGAACTTTACCGGAAAGGACATATCCCTTTGGTGCGGTAATCTCTTTTACATAATAAGTGCCTGCAACAAGTGCAGCTGACTTTGCATATCCGTTTCCATCTGTTGTCATGGTCTGTACTCTGTTTGTGCATCCGCTGTCAGAATAGATTCCATAGACTGCACCGGAAAGCTTCACTCCGCTTGACTCGTCTGTCTTTGTAAGCTCACCATATCCGATGTTCTCTGTCTTGACCTTGATATAGGCTTTGATAGGATCTGCTGTCGGTCTTTCAGAAATAAACTCCTGATATCCGCTCTTTCCTGTAAGCCAGAATACACAGCTTGATGTTGTCTCAACCTTGCCAGCATTGGATGTGAATGTTCCTGTTGTAGCTGTAGTATTCACGCTCGTTGAAGAGATTGTAATACTGTTGCCATTCTTATCAACAGAATATCCGCTGATGCCAAAATCAAAATCCGATAAAACACCATTGCTGTCAGATAGTGTTGTTTCAAATCTCTGACTTCCCTCATTCCACTTTAATTCATAAGTTGGTGCCTCACTAATTCTGCGTGATGCAAAACTTGGAAGTGTTGCATTGTAGGAGCTGCTGATATTGTCCCTGAGTCTCTCATAATAGCTGTATGAAGAATCAGGACTTGGTGCTGTGTTACAGAGCTTTCTTGCTGCCGAATCACCACTTCCGGTTCCAAAGATATCTGCTACAATAACCCATACCATTGCCTGAGTTGCGATATACTCATCGCACTGACTGTTGCTTGGTGCCGCCTTTTGTGTACTGTTAAACCCATAATAAAGGCAGTAACTTAAAAGTTTTCTCTGCTGTGCTGACATTGATGTGCTCGCATCATCGTAGCTGTTCATAAGCTGACCGCCATCTGCTCTTAATCCGAAATTCATACAATATGCAGAATTTCCGTCAAGAATTGAATACAGAATCTTGCCATGATTATATCCGGGCTTCAGCTCACTTACTTCTCCGGAATTTTTGACTGACGCATTCCAGAACGCAATATTTGCCTGCGGACTGGCTGCAAATGCTGTTGTTCCATTCGTAAAGAGTGTTCCAACCAGTGTGAGCATAGCCATAAATCCTGCCATAAAACGCTTTAGTTTCTGTTTCATATGCTCTTTCCTCCTTAATTTACGCATAAAAAAAGAAAGACATAAGTTTATGGCTTACATCTTTCTTCCTTCTGCTTCTATTCGTTTTTATTTATCTGTGACATCGAAACTCGTAATAGTCTGTGCCGCCTGTCGTGTAAACTCCATCATAACTGATGTAGAATACCGGATCTGTTTCCAAAAGTAACATACTTGCAATATATTCTGCAATTGCATCCTCAGATGATAACCGCTGTCCATCAATGGTACTTGCTTTGTTGAGGTCTGTCTCTACAAACACACTATAATAAGAGCCTTCCATACCATCGTAAGGATAATACTCATTGTACTCTTCCTGCGTGATACTACCGTCATTCAAATGATTCTGTAAATTCTGCTGTGTGGTAATCATCCCTCCTGCCTGACACTTTGCTGTTGCAAGTGACACAACATTCTGTGGACTGTATGCCACGGATGCAGGCTGTGGATTGCTCACATTGTCTTTCGGTCTGTCTGTAGTCTGACCACCATTACCTGCATTACTCTGATTTCCTCCAGCTTCCTTATTACCACTTGCAGGAGCTTTCTGTTCCGGCTCGTCATTCTGCTCCGGCTTTTCTTCCTGCTTTGAAGCAGTTTCATTATCAGCTGACCGGTTATCTTCCTTATCAGTCTTCTCTTCTGAATCTTTAGCCTCGGCAATATCTTTCTCTGTCTCTTCAATTTCAACTTCGGTTGCGACCTCTGTGACAGCTTCCGTTGCCATTTCTGCTTCTTCAGTTGGCTTTACACTTTCCGTCTGTTTCTCTGTCTTATTATCAGCCTTTTCCTTACCACCATTACAGGCAGCCATTGAAAAGACCAGTACTGCGGATAATAAGATAATCCTTATCTTCTTCATAGTAATCACCCATCCCTTCTCCGCAAGAGGGACGGGCTTTGTGTTCCGTGCCATCCACCCTTGCGGTGAACTATTTATCTGTAATGCACGGGACACATAGGACTGTCCCGTATTCTGTGCATCTTAAACTCCTTTCATTATACCAGCTCTCTTATTTTAAAGAAATACTGCATAAGTCTTCTGTTTTTCTTATAATTTAAGAATAAACCCTTTACCTGCATACGCTCACCTCCTCTCAGAATGTGCCCATTCTTACGAATGAAAGAAATATCCTTGCCACCATAGCGAATAGAAGAAGAATTATTCTGGCAAGTCCTAAGACCAGCTTCAACGCTCCAAGAATTATCCTTAATATCCACTTGAGTATCTCTAAAATTACTGTTCCTACGGCTCCCATAACTCTTCTCATAATAATCAGTCTCCTTTCGACATCCATCCCATTGCAAGTCCTGCAACATCTGCATCGTCCATAACATCTTCTGTAGGTTCTTGTGCTTCACTATTGGCTACCTGCATTATTACCGGCTGACCAACATTCATTCCGGATATCACTCCGCCTAACAGCCTTATGACCTCTTTCCTAGCCTCATTGGTTGCTGCTTCAATGACTTCTTCCTTAATGTCATCAATATCTTCTGACCGGATATATTCAGCCCTCTCTTTTTCCTTCTTCTTGATAACAAAAGTTTCTTTTCCATAATTATCAATGTAGAACTGAATCGCATCTATAATGAACTGGTTCTTAGATTTGAAAATCTTCGGATCAAGGTTCTGAATCACATCATTGATTTTCACATGCTGAGGATTGCTCATGTTGAGGCGGACAGAAGTTTTTACTTCATATTCAAGTCTTCTTCCCATCATCTGCCTCCTTATGATAATCGCTTAGTGCTTTTAAGTCCCATTGTGGCAAGCTGCTCATATCCTCTTGCATTTGCCTTTACATCAAGGTTATAGGAAATGTTCTTAGCATCATGACTACCAAAATTCTTCATCACAACTGCCCCGCCACCGACAAATACAATCGGTGTAGTCTTTAAGTTATACCCAAACTCACGGATTGAGTTATATACCTTATCAACAAAATCCTCTATCTCTGCCTTGATAATGGCAAAGTATTCATCATCAATATCTGACCTGCCATATCGCATGATGTTCTGTATCTCTGACTCGTCTACCTCTCCGTTAAGTTGTCTTACACACTGCTCATTGATAGAACGCATACAGGTAATAAGACCTTTTGGTATCGTCACACACTCTGATTCATCCGGTGACTTGTTGATTACCGGCATAATGTCGATTGTCCAGCTACCGATATCTACTATCAGCGTTTTCTTTGCCATTGTAGGAATCTTGTCCACTACTGCTGCATAACACTGAGGGAATACTGCCACATCATCAATTTCAATATAATACGGCTCATTCTCATATTTGAAGCTTACACGCTTATTCTTTGTCAGGTACTTGATAAAATCATTCTTCTCTGCTCCAAACCTTGTAAGTGGTAGTCCTACGGCAAGGAATACCTTTGCCTCTGCAAGACCTCTTCTTTTAAGTTCCTTAGCTACTGCCGCAAGTGTGAGAAGATAAAAGCTGCCATCTTCGACCTTCGTGTCCTTTACCTCCTGTCTCACAGTTCCAACCTTATAGAACTTTCCTTCATACTCGAGTACATCACCGAAAAGTGCTGGAGTTGTTGTAATCTCCTTAACACCTGTGACAAATACCTGAGAGATTGTTTTCATCATTGACCAGCCATGATCAATGCCGATTACTTCTAACTTGTTATTCATGTTCCTGTCTCTCCTTCCCTTCCGTAATAATTGCTTCCATATCCTGCTCATCTGTACCTTTTCTCCCTTCCTCTTCCATAAGCTGCTCAATAAACCTCTCTGATCTGGACGACATTGCAACTAATGAATATAGAAAAACCAGGA
Source organism: Roseburia sp. MSJ-14 (assembly GCF_018918225.1). NCBI lineage: Bacteria > Bacillati > Bacillota > Clostridia > Lachnospirales > Lachnospiraceae > Roseburia > Roseburia sp. MSJ-14. Next base: position 7,647 of record NZ_JAHLQD010000014.1, on the reverse strand, counting down.
TGATACTTATTCCGACCAACACAACAATCCAGCATAGCTTCATGTAAATACGCCTCCTTCTGTAGATTCTTCTAAGGGGCACTTACAATTTGCCTGACATTTTCGTGCCAGTCTTTGGAAATAAACACATTTCAAACATTCGTGGTCTGCCATAAATAGTGCTTTCTCATTTTTGGCTACAATCTTTCGGTAACGCTTTTTCAAATAAGAAACATCATATAAATCCTGCTTGATTTCATTCATGGCATTTTGCTTCATTATCGCTGTATTCAGTGAATTAATGTAGCTGACGAACTTTTCCTCAGTGCTTATATCCACACCTTTAAAAGTTAATTCCATTCACTACTTACCTGCTTTCTACACGGCTCATGCCATGTAGGTGTGCTTTTTTCCCATTTGCCTGCACACATAGGAATTACAGATAAGCCGCATCTGCGTTTACGACGCATTAAGTTAAATTAAATAATGCTATCCTCTCTACCGCCTTTTTGAGAGCCAGGAAGTTCCCTTTGAACACCTTCATAGTTTATTATCCTTCCGCAACAGTATTGACTACCCTTACTCGCTCCACTTTCATTTCTCAATCCTTCAGCACTCTTCGCAAGTATATTTGATTTCCATCAGGTATCTGAACCGGAATTATCACTATATCTGTAATTGTTATTCAATTGTATGAGCTGCTTTGCAACTCGCAGGATTATGATATAGCAAAATTTTGAATCCTTGAACTTCGCCAAAAGAAGTATTTTCAACATATCTATTCTTTTTATGTTAGTCCTCATTTGTGGTCTGTTCGTATTTTCATTATATAGTCCACATTTGTGGTTGTCAATATATTTTCAAAATAATGTACCACTTTTGTGAACTCTGTGTTAAAATATTCATATCAATTTGTTTGAGGTGATTATTAATGGATAATAGACATTCAATTGGAAGTAAAATTCAAAAATATAGAAAATTAAAAGATATGACACAGGACGAATTATCAAAACAGTCCGGTATTTATTTATCTACCATAAAGAAATATGAAAGCGGTGAACGAAATCCAAAACCAGATCAGCTTCAAAAAATAGCAGAAGCTCTTGGCATTAGCGTAACTGTATTTCTTGATTACGATATTAATACTGTTAGTGATGTTCTTTCTTTAGTTATGAAGCTTAACGAACAATCTCCATTGAAAATATCTGCTGATAAGGATAAAGATGGCAACTACATCCCCAGCAGCATACACATGACATTTGAAGATTCACAAATAAATGAAGCTATTTGTTCTTATCTAAATTGTAAACAACAGATAGATTTAATTGCCTATGAGGATAATGATAAAGCTGTGATTGAACAGCAAAAAGAATTTTATGATGATAAGATTAACAGATTGCTCTTATTTAACGAATGTATTAAAAAAATCCGCTAAATTGCGGATTTTCTTTGCTAGGACTCTATTATAATACTTCACTTTACATATCCTGAGTAGTTTATCCCCTACTCAAATAGCTTTGGTAAATCGTTGGTAAAAATCTACTGTAACATCCCCAAAACACTGTAAAATCAAGTATTTTTAATCAAGGTTAGTATATTGCCGTGGCAGATGAAAAGTATTTTTATCATTGTTTTATTTCTCCTTGAATTGCCCCGGAATACCCTGTTTTGCAAGGTTTTCCGGGGTTATTGTGATATGCTCTAAAATTACAGATTGTGGCAAATCAGAGCAAGTTGTTACTACCTGTTAGTAGTAAAATTAGTAGTAAAAGAGATTTTCTTACTACTAAGAATCAATCAAATATCTTCTTTATTCACAACCAATTGATCAATCAAATTTTCTTTCAATTCTATTTCATGAATCTCAGGAAAAGAATAACAATAAATAGAAGCAATAATTATTTGATTTTCACTAAAATCACGCTTTAAAATATTCATCATCAAATCAATATTCTCTTGATCAACTTCTTTTCCTCTTGGAGAATCAAGAATAATTGGTAATTTTATTTGTAGATGTTTTTCAAGTTCCACAATATACGCCATCTTAAATGCAAACACCGTTTTATGAAGCACAGCTCCTGTCAGTTCTTTTAAATTCGATGTAAATAAATATTTTTTAGTGATGCTTTCTGCATCTCCAATGCCTAATTCTTTCGCATATTTAACTATTGTTTGGTAAAGTGACAAAACAACTGCATTATCACTTCTTGATATTTTAGCAATCTCATCCCGAACACTTTTTAATTCTTTTTCGATTTTTTCAATTTCCTTTTTTATCACAATTTGATTCATTGGAATAGACACAATTCTTTTATCAAATGCGGCAGCAACCGAATCCGATTCAAAAAAAGAAAGTTGATCATTTTCCTTTTCTTGTTCACGTTGTATTTTTTCTATTTTAGAAACCACATCAGCCAATTCACATGACAACATTTTTTTCTTTGCTACCAATAAATCAATTGCATCATTTAAACCAACAATATTATCTTTAGTCACAGTTATGCACTGTCCCTCATCAGTTCTTACCAGTAATTTCATATCTGCAACAAATTCTTGAAATTTTTTATTTCCAGATATACTCTGATTAACTCTGCTAATTTCCCTCCTAATCGAAGACTGTTTCATTCTTAACTGTTCAAGTTCAATGTCAGTTTTTTCTTGATATGTATCATCAATCAAGCTATCTTCATTTATACTGTCCCTGTATTGTGCTATACTGAACATTTGTTTATATTTAGATAAGTCTGCTACAAGCTTTTTTTCTTTTAAAATTAACCCAGAACAATCTTTACCCGAAATTCCTCTAACAAGTTCATCTATATTAAAATGTATGCTTCCAATAACTACTCCTCTATTTAACAGCGTCCACCCTTTCTCCTGATCAAAATAAAAAGTTCCTAACAAATTGTTTAAAATTTCTTCATTTTCCGTATTAAATATTTTTGAATGAAGCTCCCTTATTTGTTCTGGTAATACATATATTTTTTCCTCATTATCACAAATAAATGATATAGTCGAATTACTTTCTCTGGTTAAATATACACACTTCCTATTATCAAGAACCAATTGTACTTTTACAAAACATTTCTCAAATTTTATTTTTTTTGTACTTGGTATCGAATACCCTAATGCATATAATATAAATCTTACTAAAGTAGTTTTTCCACAACTATTTTTTTCGCTATAAATCAAATTTGCATTAGTTTCAAATGAAATATTTCGTTCAAATAGACCATCTCGAATATAAATTGATTTTATTAACACAATTTCACTCCTTTCTTGATTCGATCTATTGTAAAGCGTCTTTTTATAATATTATGTATGACAATTTTTGCAAGTGCCTCCTGTATCTCTTCTTCCACACCATCAACGGCAAATTCTGAAATATAGTCTTTCCACTGAATTTCTATAAACTCATTTAATTTTTCACTTTGCTTTTTTTCTGTCTTAAAATTGTTATAATCACTTAAAACTTTTATAAAAAACTCGCACTGCTCACAGTGTGAATTAATTACCTCAGAATACCTATTTACCACTTCTTCATACACGCCAGAATCAAACTGCTCCAGAAACGAATCTTCACATTGTTCAATTTCTGTTATTTGTACAAGAATGGGCCATATAATATCTTTTTTTGTCAATTTTATAGCCGAATCTTTTTTCCCGCCATTATCAAACACTTGCCAATGCCATGTTTCTAACATCTTCCTTCCAATTCCAGAAATGCTTATATTCAAATTCCCCATAAAATCGTTTATGCATTCCATAATGACTTTATATCTTTCATTTTCGTCATCTGTTTCAAAAGGTAAAACTTGTATTTTTAATTTATCAGTATCAAGAGGTTTCTCCATTTTTGATAAATATCTGTCGACTATCTCCTTAGCCGATGGCGGTAATGTATTATAATTCCTATGTGCATGCCCGTAAAAAATATTTCTAGACTTATCATCATTGAAGGGATTGGGGGAATTAGTAATTACAATTAATTCCTTTGCATCAACCTTTTCTCCAGCCTCTGATAATGATGTGAGTGCTTTTTTTAAATTTTTTCTCACATTAACAAAATCGGAACTCGCTTTTTCGACTGCTTTTGCTTGAGCCAATATCATCTTTCCAGAGGAAAGCTCTAATTCTATATCCTCATAATTACCTTCGAGACAAATTTTTTCCACATCTTCTATATTTTCCAAAAAAAGAACTATTGCAGCATTAACCTGAAAATCGAATCCAAAAACAACCGCATCTGCTCTACGACTCCTTTCCACCCTTCTTCACCTCCATTTCACATTCTATTTTATATTATATCGTCATTTTCACTTCTTTTCCACAGAAAAAACGCCCCAGTCTAAGCCGGAGCGCCACCTATCTTCTCTATTAAATTACCTTAAACATCTTCTGCGACATCGGTTTCTCTTTCTTCTGCTCAACCTCCACCTGTGCCTTCCTAAACTCTTCCATCCGCTTCAATTCTTCCTCAGCATCATCAAATCCGATATGCGTGTACACATTCATCGTGACTGATATATCCGAATGCCCCATGAGGTACTGCAGTGTCTTTGGATTCATTCCCGATTTTGCCATATTCGAGCAATAGGTGTGTCGGCATACATGAGGCGTGATGTTTGGCATCTGCACCCTATAGATATCATTGTATCTCCCAACCATATGATTGAATCGGTGCTGCCAGTGCATTGCCACAAGTGGCATTCCATTATCATCGTAAAATAGGAATCCGCTATATCCGTCTATGGATTTCTCCATTTTCGGAGCATTCCTGTCCTCGATGATTGCCTGAAACATCTGTGCCACATCCTCTGTAATCGGCAATATCCTTGTTCCAGCATCTGTCTTTGTGGTTTCGATGATATATCGCATATCCGATGTTCTCTGCAACTGGTGGTCGATATTTACAGTTCTGTTCTCAAGATCAATGTTCTTCAGCGTCAGTCCACAAAATTCCGAAATTTGCATTCCTGTATGAAATAGTATGTACACCACGTCATAATATTTACAGTACACCACATCGTCATGTACAAACTTTAGGAACTTTCGCATCTAGTCTTTTGTGATTGCCTCTCTTGTCACTGCGTCATTTACCAATACTCCGGCAAGCTGAAATCCAAATGGATTCTTTACCAGAATGTCATCATCCACCGCCATCTGAAAAGCTGGTCGCAACACCAATGTCATTAAGATAAACAGATATTAGTATCATCCTATTTCTATCTTTTAAATCATGGCGTAGGAATAGGATGATTTTTATTGTATTCCGAAATTTTTGGCAAACACGGGAGTTTGACAGTTGAATATTTAAAAAAGTTATCGCAGGTCGCATAAAACCTGCATTTTTTATGTCAATTTTTTGCTTTAGTATGTACTTGTTTGTAATAGTGTGGTATAATTAAAAGAAAAGGGGTTTGTGTTATGTATATTGCAGTTACAGGTAGTAAAAATAATAAAGACGTTTACATTTATCAATCATTCCGTAAAAAGGACGGAAAATCATCATCTCGTATCTATAAGAAGCTTGGAAAATACAACATCTTGTTGGAACAGTTCAATGGTGATAATGAAAAACTTATGGCTTGGGCGAAAAGCGAAGCTGCCAAAGAAACAGCTCTCTACAATGAGCGTACGGGGAAAGTAACGGTTGAATTCTCCCAAGCTGCCTGCATTCCTATGAACGAGGCACGTTCTTTTCATGCCGGTTATCTATTTCTTCAACAATTATGTGCGGAGTTACACATTGATAACATCTGCCGGGTGATTAAAGGGCGCCATAAATTCAAGTATGACTTCCATGCCATTCTTACTGATCTCGTTTACGCAAGGGTTCTCTCTCCTTCAAGCAAGCTCAGCAGTTATAACTTTTGCAAAACGCTTCTCGAACCACCAAAGTATGAGATTCAGGATGTTTACAGAGCTTTATCTGTAATCGCGGAAGAGTCGGATTTTATCCAAAGTGAACTGTACAAAAATTCAAACTTCATCCATCCAAGAAATCAAAAGATACTTTACTATGACTGTACGAATTATTACTTTGAGATTGAGGAAGAAAGCGGTTTGAAGCACTATGGAAAAAGCAAAGAGCACCGCCCAAATCCGATTGTTGGTATGGGGCTGTTTATGGATGCTGATGGCATTCCACTTGCATTCGATGCTTTTCCAGGTAATCAAAACGAACAAACAACGCTTAAGCCTCTGGAGAAGAAAATCATAAAAGATTTTAACTGTAGTGAATTTATTTTCTGTTCAGATGCCGGTCTTGGAAGTGCAAATAACCGAGCATTTAACAGCATCGGAAATCGGGCTTACGTCAACACGCATTCCCTTAAAAAGATGAGGCAGGAAGACCGTGATATTGCCTTAAATCCAACACAGTTCAGAAAAGTTGGTTCGACAGATTTTATAGATATCAGAACTTTGGACGAAACCGATGAAGAAGTTTTTAACTCCATTTACTACAAGGAAGTTCCTGTTGTTACCGGAGATTTGGATGAGACACTAATCGTTACATACTCACCGAAATATAAAGCTTATCAGCAAAGAATACGGTCACGTCAAATCGAGCGTGCAGAAATGATTATTAACTCTCCTTGCCAAAAACGAAAGGGCAAAAATCAAAATGATCCAATGCGTTTTGTGAAAAATACTGCCGTAACAAACGATGGTGAGATTGCAGAAAAGAAAGTATATGAGATTGATGAGGAACAGATAGCCAAGGAAGAACTTTTCGATGGTTTCTATGCGGTTATGACAAATCTGGAGGGAAATCTCGAGGAAATCATAAAGATTAACAAGCAGCGCTGGGAAATTGAAGAAAACTTCAGAATCATGAAAACAGAATTCGAAGCCAGACCTGTTTATGTCAGAAGAGATGACCGGATCAAGGCACATTTCATGACCTGTTATATCAGCCTTCTTCTCTACCGTCTGTTAGAAAAGAAAATAGGAAACAGCTATACAACAGAGCAGATCATAGAGACTCTGCGATCTATGAAAATGACACTGTTAAATACCGCTAATGGCTACGTTCCATCCTACACCCGAACTGAAATAACAGACTCTTTACACAAAACTTTTGGTTTTCGGACAGACTATGAATTTATCAAAAAATCTACGATGCGAAGCATCATCAAGCAGACAAAAGAAATAAATTTACCATAGTATAAAAAATATAGCACAATAGCACATATCGCTGCGAAACGAAAAACGGCTGCAAGCCTTGATTTTACTGGCTTCACAACCGTTTTTTTGCTTTCCAACTGTCAAAGATGGGATATTAGTATCATCCTATTTCTATCTTTTAAATCATGGCGTAGGAATAGGATGATTTTTATTGTATTCCGAAATTTTTGGCAAACACAAATAGACAGATGTTTTCATCTGTCAAAAAAAATAGTATATTATATTTGATGTTAGGCTACTCTGTAGAGAAAACTTACTGCTTTCTTGTGGTCAACTTTGCGAGGGTCGTGACGCCCAGGACGAACAGGTAAAATTTCCTTACGTATCAATGCTTCAACATCTGGCGGAGATTTCTCCACCATTTTACTTATGAAATATCTGCATATATGTATGGCAAATGTATAGTTAACTTGATATACATGTTTTTGTGTACATTTATTTATAACGACATGCGCTGTAATTATTTCACAGAAATTG
>NZ_JAHLQD010000049.1:0-51914 GCF_018918225.1 Roseburia sp. MSJ-14 | reverse complement strand
TACCTCTTTATAGAGGACCAGTAACAAAGCTTGTGATACCCGCCTTTCAGGCGTGTATGCAATCAGCCCTTTTTAGGGCTAATATTAAACCACCAGTTGAACTGGTGGTTGCTAACTTAAATAATAGAAAAATTGTGGTGTCAATTTAGGCTTGCCATAAGCAGGATAGATTGATGCCACTTTTTATGCAATAGGAAAGAATAAATTAGAAAGGGGTAATACTATGAGCAGAATCATCGGTATTGATTTAGGAACAACGAATAGTCTTGCAGCAGTGTGGGAGGATGGGCATGCACAATTAATTCCCAATTCATTTGGTGAGTATTTGACACCAAGTATTGTAAGCATGGAAGCAGATGGAACTTTTTATGTTGGAAAAGTTGCAAAGGAAAGAATGGTGACTCATCCCAAGGATACAGCCTCTGTATTTAAAAGATTTATGGGAACCAGTAAACGTTATAAACTGGCAGGAAAGGAATATCGCCCGGAGGAATTGTCAGCATTAGTATTGAGAAAATTAAAAGAAGATGCGGAAGCGTATCTGGGAGAGCCGGTAGAAGAGGCTGTTATTAGTGTACCTGCATATTTTAACGATATGGCGAGAAGTGCCACAAAAAATGCAGGGGAGTTAGCGGGTTTTAAGGTAGAGCGTATTATTAATGAACCATCTGCAGCAGCATTAGCATGTCAAAAGCAGAATCAGGAAGAAGATGCGTTGATGCTGGTGTTTGATTTTGGTGGAGGAACATTAGATGTTTCTTTAGTAGATTGTTTTGATAATATAATAGAAATATTAGCAGTTAGTGGTGATAATCACTTGGGAGGCAGTGACTTTGATCTTGTAATTGCTAAGGAATATTGTAAAGAAAACCAATTGAATTGGGAAAACTTAGATGGAGAAAAACAGGCAGTTATATTAGAAAGTGCTATTAATGCCAAAATTGCGTTAACAGGGCAGGAAAACTGCCATATGCTTGTAAATATGGAAAATATTAGTGGAAGCATGGAGTTGTCCAGAAAGAAATTAATACAAATTTCCCAGGAATTATTTTATCGAATGTCAGAACCGGTTCAGCATGTTTTGATGGATGGAAAAACCAGTATTGACGAAATACAAAAAGTGGTGTTAGTTGGTGGCTCTTGCAAAATGCCAATTGTACAAAAATATATGGAACATTTGATGGAAGGTAGACAGATATATACCATAAATCCAGGTTACATGATTGCATTGGGAGTTGGAACTTATGCAGGAATCAAAGAACGAAATGAAGATGTAAGAGACATGTTGTTGACGGATATTTGTCCATTTTCCTTAGGAACAGGTGTACATAATGTGGGAGATGAGGAAAATCCTTTAAATAAAATTATAATTGAACGCAATACAGCACTTCCGGCAAGTAGGGAAGCAATTCTTTGCACGGTATATGATAATCAGGAAAGAGTGGAGGTTGAGGTGTACCAAGGGGAAGAAATGTATGCAAAGAATAATATTTTGTTAGGAAAACTTAAAGTAAATGTTCCAAAGGCACCAAAGGGAGAAGAAAGTATTACAGTACGTTATACATACGACATTAATGGAATTCTTATAGTAGATGTAAAGGTAAATTCCACGAAAGAGAAGAAACAGCTTGTTATTTTAAATAAAGAAAATAATATGTCTGAAGGAGAACTTCAAAAGAGAATGAAGGCATTGGAAAAGTTGAAGATACATCCACGGGATAAGGAAGAAAATCAGTTGTTGTTAGCAAGAGGAGCAAAACTCTATACCGAAACGGTAGGATATATGCGAGAAGATATTGAAGGGAAAATGAAATATTTTACGTTCCTATTGGGAAAACAGGATGAAATTCAAATCCAACGTTGGGCAAAACAGTTAACAACATATTTAGATAGTATAGAGCAATATCTTCAGTCAGTACAAGAACCGTGGGAAAAAGTCAATGATTTTGTGCAGTGGTACGAGGAAAGCAGTACACAAGCTACACAGGAAGAAAAAGAAACATGGCAAGAATATGAAGATTGGAAAGGAACTTATTATACAAGTTAAGGGAGAAAATAAGTGGGAAGAATAGAGAGCGTTTTTGAAATACTAGGAATTGAACCAACAAAAGACATAAGAGCAATTAAAAAGGCTTATGCGGTTAAAGTGAAAAGTTGTCATCCGGAAGAAGAACCGGAGTTGTGGAAAAAGTTGCATGATGCATATGATGAGGCAATCAGGTATGCAAAGGGAACGGAAAGCTATGATTATTATAGATTTTCCGTGGAACCAATACAACAATCGAATATGAAAGCAGAATTGCCGAAAAGTGAGGAAACACTAGACAAGCAAGAGGACGCAGAGAAAATCTCAAAATCAAAGGAATCCACAAAAGAAAATGTGAATAAAGAAGATGAGTTAAATAAGATTTTCGGAGAATTAGAAGCGCAAGGGGAACAAAAAAAGCAACAATTGAAGCTGGCATATGAGAAAAAATTAGATGAATTGGCGAAATGCCTGAAAAAGCAATCATTTGCACAGTGGAAGAAATTTTTAGAAGACCCGGATTTTGTGCATTACTGTCAGATAGAAGAATTTTGGAAGAAATTTTTTGATGTACTGATAGAATGTGAAATGGATAAGAAAACAATCCATTATGTTGTGAAACAAATGGAGATGTTAGAAGAACAGTTGGCAAGTGCTATGAAGCTGGATAAGGTATCCAGGGTACGAAGAGCGAAAACAATTTGTAGGGAAAAAGAACAGTATCTTGAGATTGCCAGAGGAAAGATAAAAATAAGAAAAAAACGAATTGCGGTTGTGTTTGCGCTTATTTTATTAGGGCTTTGTATTGGAAGGTATTTCATGACAGGAATGGAAAAAACAACAAAGGAAATTGTAGCAAATTTAAATGAAAAGTATGGAGAAAATCGCTATTCGAAAGAAGATTTTCAGGTAGAAAAGCTGAGTATCAGTGATATCTACGGTTACAAGGGAGAACTGAAAATTTATAAGGCACAATTAAAAACGGATACTAGTAAGGTAGTTTATTATTTAAGTTATAAAAATGTATCTGAGCGAACTGTGCTACAGCTTGATAATTTTCAGCAGGAAGAGATTACAGCAGGATTACAGCAGGAGCTAGTGAACACTTTAGGAACAGAGAAAGGGATGATTTTTTTATCTGCATCAGACCCAAAGTATTTTTCGGAACGATTTAATGGAACAGAGAGTGTTTATAGTACAAAATACAATGGAGATATAAAAACATTTTTTGAACAGGAAAAATCGGTGCGAGAAAAGTGGATACAAATGGATAAGCATGCTTCGTATAAAATGTTAGATTCAGTGGGAGAACACATTAACGGACGTTGTGCGTTCTGGTTTCCGGACAAGGGCGTGGCAGATGTAAGACAGAGATTGGAAAATCCACAGAACAGTTATGGAGAAGAATTCTGTCAAGCTGTTAAAAATATAGAAGAGACGTATGGAATAAAAATTCTAGCAGCGGCATTACCGCAAAGTTATTATGAGAGTATGGAACAGGCGGTGGTAACGAATGAACATATGGAAAAGTGGTATTTGACCAGAACCGGATATCAAGTCGAGAGTGAGGCACCGAGAAATATACCTTTTGTTACCACATGGTACACATCAAAAGATTTTAACGCCACTGAAGTAATAAAGCAACAACAGAATATGTATCAGAATATAGCGGAAGTACAAGGTGAAGTATCACAAGGGAAATCCGAGGAGACAAAAGCAAGCGAGTTACATAGCATTGAAGCACAAATGCTAGAAGAGGGAATTTATTTGTTTGATACAACAGATGATGTAAAAACACCAATTCATGGAAGTGTAGAATATAATGGAAAAGAAATCTCTATTACGTGTTGTAGCATGAACTCTCCTAGATATATGTTAATTCTCGATATGGATAAGTTAGGAATAGAAGAAAATAATTATTATGTAAAGGAAGAATCAGATAATGGAGAGGCAGATGTTTATAAAGAATATCCGTATACTGCCGTAGGGGAAGAGGATTGTAGTGTATGGAAGGGAGAGGGATTACTATTTATTCCATGTACCCAAAGTGCAAATGCGAATAGAACTACTACTTATACAATTGTACTAGAATCAGTTTCGAATTAATTTTGACGGAATGGAACCTGTGTGGTAAAATGAATAATTAAGTGAAAAAATAAAAGCTAGAGTGATATAGGAGGAATTTGTCATGGCAGAATCCATGAAAGGGTTACATAGAACCCACAGATGTACCGAAGTATCCAATGCAAATATCGGTGAAAAAGTAACCGTTATGGGATGGGTACAGAAAAGAAGAAATTTAGGAAGTCTGATTTTTATAGATTTAAGAGATCGTTCCGGAATTTTACAGTTGGTATTTGATGAACCAAAAGTAGGAAGTGAAGGATTTGCAAAAGCAGGAACTTTAAGAAGTGAATTCGTAATTGCAGTAACCGGTACCGTACAAAAACGAGCAGCTGCTGTCAATGAAAGTTTAAAGACAGGAGATATCGAAGTAATTGCAGAAGATATTCGTGTATTGTCAGAGTCTGAGACTCCTCCTTTCCCAATCGAAGAAAATTCTCAGACCAAGGAAGAATTGAGATTACGTTATCGTTATTTAGACCTTAGAAGACCGGATATTCAGAAGAATATTATAATGAAGAGCAAGGTTTCCATGTTACTTCGTAAGTTTATGGAAAAAGAAGGATTTTTAGAGATTGAAACACCTATGCTGACAAAATCTACCCCGGAAGGTGCAAGAGATTATTTAGTACCAAGCCGTGTACATCCGGGAAGTTTTTATGCATTACCACAGTCACCACAGTTGTTTAAGCAGTTGTTAATGTGTTCAGGTTATGACCGTTACTTCCAGATTGCAAGATGTTTCCGTGATGAGGATTTAAGAGCAGACCGTCAGCCGGAATTTACGCAGGCAGATATGGAGCTTTCTTTTGTAGATGTAGATGACGTGATTGAAGTAAATGAACGTTTATTACAATATGTATTTAAAGAAGCAATCGGAATCGATGTACAGCTTCCAATTCAGAGAATGACCTGGCAGGAAGCAATGGATCGTTTTGGTTCTGATAAGCCGGATACACGTTTTGGTATGGAATTGGTAAATGTATCTGACGTAGTAAAAGGATGCGGATTCGGTGTATTTACCGGAGCTTTGGAAAATGGCGGTTCTGTTCGTGGTATCAATGCCAAAGGACAGGGAAGTATGCCACGAAAGAAAATTGACAAGCTGGTAGAGTTTGCAAAAGGTTATGGTGCAAAAGGCTTAGCATATCTTGCAGTAAATGAAGATGGAACTTATAAGTCTTCTTTTGCAAAATTCATGACCGAAGAAGAATTAAAAGCATTAGTAGAGAAAATGGAAGGACAGCCTGGAGACTTATTGTTATTTGCAGCAGATAAAAACAAAGTAGTTTGGGATGTATTAGGTGCCCTTCGTTTGGAAATTGGTCGTGAACTTGGCTTAATGGATAAGAACAAGTATAACTTCCTTTGGGTAACAGAGTTCCCATTATTAGAGTGGTCCGATGAAGAAAATCGTTTTATGGCAATGCATCATCCATTTACTATGCCAATGGAAGAAGATTGGGATAAGATTGATTCTGACCCAGGCGCAGTTCGTGCTAAGGCATATGATATTGTACTGAATGGTACAGAAATGGGTGGCGGTTCTGTCCGTATTCATCAGGATGATATTCAGGAAAAAATGTTTGAGGTACTTGGTTTTACAAAGGAACGTGCGCATGAGCAGTTTGGGTTCTTATTAGACGCATTTAAATATGGAGTACCACCTCATGCAGGACTTGCATATGGTTTAGACCGTATGGTAATGTTAATGTTACAGTGTGATTCCATTCGTGATGTAATTGCATTCCCGAAAGTAAAAGATGCATCATGTCTGATGACAGATGCACCAAACGTAGTAGATGAAAAGCAGTTAGAAGAGCTATGCATTAAAGTAGATGTGCCAAAAGAAGTCGAATAGAGTACAACCAAAAAAAGAAAGTGTTATGCAATGTAGTGTTACAAAGCATAACACTTTCTTTTTTACACGAGTAGCGATGAAAAGTGCTAAAATAATATATTATATCATATATAAAAAGAAAAAAACATGATATTTCCTGAAAAATATTTAGTAAAAAGTTTGCATGAAATATCAAGATTTTGTTCAAAAAGATAGTGTGATTTGTAGAAGAAAAAAAGAGGTTATGTTACAATAATAATCGTAGAAATAATTCAAATGAAAAGGGAGGAAAGAAAGTTGTGAAAAATTTTTGGAAGAAGTGGATAGCGGTTATTATTTCCATGACGATGTTAGCAGGACAGAGTAGTTTTGTATTTGCAGAAGATACAACAGTATCGTCAACACAAGTTGAGTTAGAGCAGACGGAAACAGATAAGGATAGCGTAGATGACACTGTGGCAGAAGAAACACAAAAACAGATAGAAATGCCAGCAGAGCAAGCGAAAATAGTTGAAACAGTGGATGAACAAGAAGAAAATCCAGTGGAAAACTTGGAACAGGAAAGTTCCGGCTATTATCTTACATTAGATGGTTTGACATGGATTTATCAATCTGACTATATCGATGTGGGAACTGCTTATTCAACAAACGATCCATATGTTCAGTTCAAATGGGAAATGTATAATGTTAATACAGGACAATGGTTTACTATTGCTGATTGGAATTATGGGAATTGGGCAAGTTGGAAGACCGATTGTGGAGACTACTGGTTACATTGTACAGCAAGAACTAGTGATGGAGCAATAGAACGTAGTAGTACAATTGCATTTCATTATGTAGCAGGAAATACACAAATTTCTGGAACCTATGCAGGAGATATAGGTAATGGAGATCAATCTATTTTATTAGGATGCGATTCGACAGAAAGTACAGTAGGATTAACGTATACATTTAGAATATATGATGTGAACTTAGAACAGTGGTCAACTGTTTCGAATAGAGGAAGCCAGTGGGTAACATGGTATGCAAAAACTGGGACATATTGGATACATTATGAATTATATACGAGAGATGGAAGACTGGCAGATACGCGTACAATTGCGATATCTTGTTCTCCGATTGTACGAAGAGCTCTTTTGATAGGAAATCAAAGTGCAACAGCTCAGAATCCAGGCACAAGATTTTTTAAAGATGTTGATAATATGTATAATACTTTGGCATGGGCCAATTTTGGAGGAATGCAATATAGTAGTATAGATTATATAAGAAACGGAACAAAATCTCAAATTGCTCAAAAGGTAAAGACAGCATTTCAAGAAACTAGTGATAATGATGTAAGCTATATATATATTACATGTCATGGAGGAAGCGATGGAAGAATATATATGGACTCAGAGAACATAGGATATACACCGAAAGAACTGAGAAATTTGTTTGATGAATACATTAAAGGAACAGTTGTAATTATGGTTACAAGTTGCTACTCTGGTAATTTGATTCAAAGTAATGATATTGAGTTAGGTGTACAGGATATAAGCGATGATGATATAAATGTATCCATGGGTGCTTTTGTAAATGCTTTTCAAGATATTTCAGTAAATAGCGGAGAGTTAGCTACACCTAAATATAAAGTTGTATGTGCTGCAAATAAATATGAGCAATCATATGGTTATCCAATGATAAATATATCAACGCAATATTGGACTAGAGCATTTGGTTGGGATTATTCGAGAAGTGTAGCAATAAATATGGAAGCAGATGCCAATAATGATGGAAAAGTTACATTAGACGAACTTCATAAGTATGCATATCCAAGAATTTTGACAGAGGTAAAAGGAAGTCACGAGGTTGTTTATCCGGAAAATAGTAATTTTGTCATTTATGGAAGATATTAGAAGGGAGAAATATTATGAAAAAAGGATTAGCTATTATTATTTCTACAATGTTAATGGTAGGGCAGAGTAGTTTTGTATTTGCAGAAGATACATCAAAGGAAGAGAGTACCTATACAGTAGACACTACACTTATTTGTAATGCTGCGACGGTTACACCAATTGGTGTATATACATATCCGTCTGAGCAGTCGGCAACCTATACTTTGACTAATGCATATGGTGGAGAAGATGTGGTTGGATTTGAGGTAGATGGAAAGTTAGTTGAAGGAACAAATAAAAGTGGTAATACTATGGAATATACATTTCCAGCAGGAACAGTAGGAAATCATACTTTGGGAGCGGGAATTGCATCTGATTTTCCAGATGGATATTATGTACAGTTAAAGGGATTTACCTGGGAGTATAGGGGAGATTCAATAGCAGTAGGATCTGCATATTATACACAGGATTCAAATCCACAGTTCAAGTGGGAAGTATATGATATTGCCAAGAATGAATGGACAACCATTCAGGATTGGTCATCTAGTAACTGGGTGGATTGGAAAGGTGAAAATGGTGATTATTGGTTACATTGCAGTATGAGATCAGAAGACAAGTTGGCAACTACTTCTCAAACAATGGCTTTTCATTATGTAGCTGGAAATTCACAAATCACAGGAACTTATGCAGGCTGGGATGCCGATAAAATTTTATTAGGTGTAACAGCGGGCAATTCAGATGCAACATTACAGTTCAAAATATACAATTTAGATACGAAACAGTGGGTATATTTGACAGATTCTAAAAATACATCCAATTGGATAACATGGTCCCCTGAACAGGGAAACTATTGGGTGCATTATGAGTCCTATACGCCAGACGGAAGACTTGCAGACACAAGAACATATTGTTTTGCAGTAAATACTCCGACTATTTTTACAAATTAGAAATATGATTTTTTAGGCAATCTAGTGAGTTGTTGAAATGAAGTACACCTCAAATGTTGGAAAAAATATTTTAACATTTTGAGGTGTATTTTATAGTGACAATTAAAAAAATAAATCACAAGGAGCACTAACACATGCATACCATACAGGCAAAATCAATTTTATCCCCTAAAAATGGAATGAATCTCTATCGTGGCTGTACGCACGGCTGCATTTATTGTGATGCTAGAAGTACTTGTTATCAGATGGAGCATGCCTTTGAGGATATTGCAGTAAAGGAAAATGCTCCGGAGCTGTTGGAAGTGGCGCTTCGCAGAAAAAGAAATAAGTGTATGATAGGAACGGGAGCTATGAGCGACCCATATCTACACGCCGAAAAGAAATTGCAACTGACCAGAAGATGTTTGGAATTGATAGACGAATATGGATTTGGATTGGCAATTCAGACAAAATCAGATTTGATTTTACGAGATTTAGATTTGTTAAAACGGATTAATCAAAAGACGAAATGTGTTGTTCAGATGACACTTACTACATATGATGAGAACTTGTGTAAAATATTAGAGCCCAATGTTTGCACTACGAAGAGGCGAGCTGAAGTACTAAATATTTTAAGAGATGAGGGAATACCTACAATATGTTGGATGACTCCCATTTTGCCATTTATTAATGATACAGAGGAAAATATCTGCGGAATCCTAAAATATTGTATAGAAGCAAAGGTATACGGTATCATGCAGTTTGGTATCGGTGTAACATTGCGGGATGGAGACAGGCAGTATTTTTATCGTAAGTTGGATCAATACTTTCCGAGAATGAAGGAAAGATATATACACACATATGGAAATGCGTATGAGTTGCCGGTGCCAAAACAGGCACAATTATTGCAAATCCTAAGGGAAGAATGTAGAAAACATCATATTATTTATGATGCAGATACGTTATTTCAATATATGGCAGAGTTTGAAGATAAACAAGCGGGCGAACAACTTACCTTATTTTAAGGGAAGTTGTTCGCCCGCTTATTGGACTCTTTCGTGACTCAGAGGTGTCATGAAAGATTACCCTTGGGTAAAGCGTGACAAGAACTGCCGAGTACGTTCCTCAGACGGATGTTCAAATATCTGTGTGGGAGTACCTTGTTCTAAAATATAACCATCATCCATAAAAATAACATGATTTGCTACATCACGGGCGAATGCCATTTCATGAGTTACAATAATCATAGTAGTATTCTGGTTCGCAAGTTCCCTTATTACTTTCAGAACTTCTCCTGTCAACTCCGGATCCAGAGCCGAAGTAGGTTCGTCAAAGCAGAGAATATCCGGTTGAAGAGCAAGGGCACGCGCGATTGCTACACGTTGACATTGACCGCCGGAAAGTTGATGTGGATAGTTATTCATACGCTGGGACAATCCCATCTGAATCAATAAGGATTCTGCCTGTTCCTTGATTTCAGCAAGTATTTCTGTTTTCCTTGCACGGTAATCCGGTTGTTCTTTTGCCAAAAGTTGTTTTGCCAACATGATATTTTCTAATGCTGTATATTGGGGAAACAGGTGAAAAGATTGGAAAACTAAGCCAAAATGGAGACGTTTTTTGCGAATTTCCGATTCCTGCTGTGTAGTAGGATTATCAGAGTCAAATAAGGTCTCACCGTTTACACGGATAATACCGGTATCCGGTCGCTCCAAAAAGTTTAAACAGCGAAGCAATGTTGTTTTTCCGCTTCCAGAGGAGCCGATAATTGAAACAACTTGTCCCTTTTCTAAAGAAAAGCTGATATCCTTTAATATTTCTGTATGTTCAAATGATTTACGAATATGTTCTACTTCTAAAATTGCCATGGTTTGTGCCTCCTATTCAAAATAACTCAGTTTTTTCTCTAAACGTCCAAGAAGAACTGTTAGAATACCATTAAAGATAAGGTAATAAATAGCGGTAAAGAATAGAGGCCAGATAGCACCGGAAATTCCCTGAGAGCCTTTCATAAATGCCTGACCTGCCCAGATAATTTCCTGCAAAGCAATGATGCGGGCGAGGGAAGTATCTTTTACCAAAGTAATAATTTCGTTAGACATTGGTGGAACAATACGTTTAATCATTTGAAGCAGTGTGACCTTAAAGAAAATCTGACGCTTTGTCATACCAAGAACAAGTCCTGCTTCTTCCTGACCTACAGGGACTCCCTGAATTCCACCGCGGTAAATCTCAGAAAAATAGCAGGCATAGTTAAGTATAAAGGACACAGATGCAGCAAGAAAACGTCCTGTTTCACCACCACCCCAGATTGGATTATGTAATACAAGACCTGGAAAATAGTAAATAATCAGAAGCTGAATCATCAGAGGAGTTCCTCTGACAATCCAGACAATAATTTTTGTAATGTAACTTAGAGGCTTGAAGCGGGACATAGAGCCAAAAGCAATAATTAACCCAAGGGGAAAGGCTCCGATTAGTGTTACGAAGAAAAGTTTTAGTGTTTGTAGAAAACCAATATTTAATGATTTTATAACAATTGGTAGCTGATTCAGAATCTGTTCCATGTGTTTTCCTACTTTCTATTACAATATAGTTATAAGTTACTGCTTTGCGATAGCAGCCTGAACACCATAAGTTTCTGCACATTTTTCCATGCTTCCGTCTGCATAACTGGAGGCAAAGAAGTCATTAAGAGCAGCGGCAAGGTCAGAACCTTTACGGAATCCAACTCCATACTCTTCACTGTTTAATTGAAGTGTATAGGTTAAATCAGCGTAGCTTGTTCCCTCTCCAACCATAGCGGCAGCCATGAGAGAATCAATGATAGCAGCATCGGAAGTACCGGCAGCTACTTCCATAACAGCATCAGACTGAGCTTTTACAGAAGTATAATTTAAACCAAGTGAATTAGCCTGTTCTTCTCCGGCACTTCCAGCTTCTACTGCGAAGGAAAGTGCAGAAAGACTATCGGTATCTGTGTACAGGTCTGCTTTGTCGGCTGGAAGAACAACAATCTGAGCATTGTTGCAGTATGCTTTAGAGCATTCCATAGAACTTTTTACCTCATCTGTAAGAGTCATTCCATTCCATACACAGTCGATGGTCTTTCCATCAAGTTCCAGAATTTTGTTATCCCAATCGATCTCTACAAATTCAACGTTAACACCAAGACTTTTTGCAAAAGCAGTTGCCATATCAGCATCAAAACCAATCCAGTTTCCATTGTCGTCTTTGTAATCCATTGGTTCAAAGTCAGTAATACCTACAACTAAAGTTCCTTTGTCTTTTACATATTCCAAGTCGCTTTTGCCAGCAGTATTAGAAGAAGCGTCCTTGCTGTCGGAATTTCCACAGGCGGTCATGGAAAAAGCCATGAATAATGTCATCATAAGTGCGATTATCTTTTTCATAATTTAAATTTCCTTCCAAAATAGTAATAGTGTAATAAAATGCTACGCTACCATACTATCAATCTAATATACTAAAGTCAAGCAATTGGATAAAATTAAATGATGATTGTATTATCATAAAGGGGAAGGAAGATTTAACAAGAATGGGAAACAGGTTTGTCACACTCCAAAAGACGGATATAGTGGTTCGCTTCTCGAAGTACATGGTCAGCAAGAAGAGGCAAAATAATAGAATCAATTTTACAGTTTAAAATACCTTCTGTACCGGCTTCTTTAAATTCACGGTATTTTAAAGTTTCTTTCAGAGAACGTTCTGCTAATTCGGTAGCAGCCGTATCCTGACATCGTGCCTGTTCTAAGAGTTCACAGTATTCTTTGGAGAAGTTATCGGCAGTATCAATCAGCTGTTCTTCACAAGGGTCTAATAAGCCTCGAATAAATAAGGCGTGTTCCATCATAATCTGATTCCAGAAGTCCTCGGTTTTTCGTAAGTTTTTGTAGGAAGGACGATTGTTTTGCATTAATTCTTCTATGGTAGCACGATATAACTTTGCTTCTCGCAATATATGTTTAATTAATAGTGGATAATTTGTAGTGAAAAGTTTGCAATTTCCTACTTCTTTTAAAATGTTTTCTTTAAAATCAATGAAACCATTTAATAGGCGAAAAGCTCGCTCATTTAGTCTGTGAACCAATGGAACCATTCGGCGAAAGTCTTGCCTGCCGGATAGAGAGCGGAGGTTTTGCGCAGCAGCAGAAAGTTCACTGTCGATAGGAACACCGCTCAAATCAGAAGTTCTTTTTTCGGCTGGTATGGTAAACTTCGTTACTAATTCATCAGATTTGGTGACACAATGATTGATACGTCCATCACCGATACTTAAGGTATCACGAAGGAGATTTTCAAACTGCTCCCGAAACCAGTCGGCTCTTTTTATCCATTCTTCCTCCTTACAGGGAAATCCTGTTTCTAGAAAAAGAGCATGCTCTTTCATAATGCGGGCAAAAAATAAGTGGGTTTCTATTGATAAAATCACATAATTTTCCATATTGTTTCATATCTTTTCTTTTTATAGTCTTTATAGTATATGAAAAAGTGGAAAATGAGTTAGGTATTATTTTTTGTATTTCTAAAATTTAGTTTTAAAGCAGTAAGGTTTTGTTGTATAATGAATAAGCGAAAACCCCTTATTTTAGGGCAATGCAACCGCAAGTTTACATGAAAATACGCAAAAGCAACAGAAAATTTATAGACTTTACACTCATGCTAATCTAAGATAAGGCTACCGGAAACGCAGAAGGAAAAAGTCAAAAACGAAAAGGTGGAGAAAATATGAGTTTATTCGGAGAAAATTTACAATTTTATAGAAAGAGAAAAAATATGACCCAGGAGCAGTTAGCAGATCAGTTAGAGGTATCCAGACAGACCGTATCCAAGTGGGAAGCAGGAGCTTCTTATCCGGAGATGGAAAAGATATTGCAACTATGTGATTTGTTTTCTTGCAGCATGGACACCCTTATGCGGGAAAATGTCAGTGAGCAGGAAGTGGAAGATACTCAAAGTTATGATATTCATATGGAAAAAAGAAGAAAGCGTATTACAGCTGGGGTAATACTTATTATCCTGGCAGTAGCATCTTATGAATTGCTGATAGGCATAGGAGTCATGGAAGCAGTGGTAAATACAATATTTTGGGCAACAGCTATTGTAGCAATATTAGTATTTGTAGTAGCAGGTATACAACATGACCAATATAGAAAGAATCATCCGGTAATACCGGAGTTTTATTCCAAAAAGGAAAAAGAGCATTTTGAAGAAAAGTTTCCAATTCACATTGCTGTTGGAATCGGCGTGATTTTAATTGGGTTCTTAATTGGAATGAACGGAGACAGTTTACCAACCGCAAAAGGAATGACAGAAGACTTTTATTATGGAATATTTATGGTGTTTGTGGCAATTGGAGTTGGCGTTTTAACCTATGCTGGTCTGGAAAAAGAAAAGTATGATATTGCAGCTTATAATAAGGAAAATAGAAAAGACAAAGAATCAGATAAAGGAATCGGAGTATGGTGTGGATGCATTATGCTGGTAGCAACCATTATTTATATGATTACCGGATTTTGCTTTAATTTGTGGTATATTAACTGGGTGGCATATGCGGTGGCCGGTCTTATCTGCGGAATTGTCACATTGATTTTAAATAACAAGAAAAATAAGTCGGAATAGGTAAATGATAATTTTTATCAACAAAAAGCAAGGGGATGCAAAAATTTATTTTTGTGATATAGTAGTTAGTGTGAACGAACGATATATCACAGAAGGAGTGAATGAAAATGGCAACTGCAATTGTAGTAGGAGTTTTAATTATAATAGGGTATCTGAGTTTGCGTTCCGGCGTAAAACATTTTAAAGGAGAAGGTGGATGCTGCGGAGGTGGCGGAGATTCTGTTCCAAAGCAAAAAAAGAAGAAAGTAGAGGCATTATATACCAAGATTATTACCATTGAAGGAATGCACTGCGATAACTGTAAAAATAGTGTAGAGAGAAATATCAATGAAATCGAAGGTGCAAGTGCGAGAGTTCATTTAAAGAAAAAACAAGCAGTGGTAGAAATGGATCGTGAAATTCCGGACGAAGCACTAATCGAAGCGGTAGAAAATGCGGGATTTGAAGTTTTAAAGATTGAACGATAGAAGAAGTGTACATATTTTCTAAAACGTGTTGAGTTTTTCGGGACAAGTCTATATAATAGAGAAGATAATACCTATTAAAATTATGGGAAATATGCTTTACAAGAAAGACGAGATATGATGGAAAATATAGAAATAACATGGCAGGAAGTAAATAGCCTTGAAAAAGATAGTTATGTGTTAATTGATATTCGGGATGAATCAGCAGTAAATTATGGAATGATTCCGGGAGCAATTCATATTCCGGAAGAACAATTAACTACGGAAAATGATAAGATTTCTAAAGAAAAAAAAGTCATTTTTTATTGCACCAAGGGAATCTTCAGCAAAGAAAAGGCAGAAGAGTTTCAAAAAGACGGCATACAGGCATATAGTTTGCAAGGCGGCTATATGGGATGGTTATTGTCTCGCATGAAAGAGACAGAGAAGTCGGAAGAACATTCTGCAGAGGAGATTGAAAAGAGCATTCGAAAGAAATTCCATAAGCAATTGTTTTCTAAATTTGCAAAGGCAGTTCGTGATTATGAGCTGGTACAGGAAGGAGATAAGATAGCAGTCTGTATCTCCGGAGGGAAGGATTCCATGCTTATGGCAAAGCTGTTTCAGGAGCTGCACAGACATAATAAAGTAAAGTTTGATTTGGTTTTTTTGGTGATGGACCCGGGATATAGTGAAGCCAATCGTCAGGTAATCGAAAACAATGCAAAGCGCATGAATATTCCAATTACCGTATTTGAGTCTGATATTTTTGAGGCAGTATATGAAATAGAAAAGTCTCCTTGTTACCTGTGTGCCAGAATGCGTAGAGGACATTTATATAACAAGGCAAAAGAATTAGGATGCAATAAGATAGCATTGGGACATCATTATGATGATGTGATAGAGACTATTTTAATGGGAATGTTATATGGAGCACAGGTACAGACTATGATGCCAAAGCTTCACAGTACCAACTTTGAAGGAATGGAACTGATTCGACCAATGTATTATATTCGTGAAGATGATATTAAGCATTGGAGAGATTATAACGACCTTCATTTTATTCAGTGTGCCTGTCGCTTTACCGATACCTGTACCACATGCCGTCCGGACGGAAGCAGTGTATCGAAGCGTATGGAAGTGAAGAATCTTATTGCTGAAATGAAAAAGACAAATCCATTTGTAGAAAGCAATATCTTTAAAAGCGTAGAAAATGTAAATTTAAGTACGATAATTGCGTATAAGCAAAATGGTGAAAAGCATCATTTCCTGGAGAATTACGAATGAAAAAGAAAGTAATACAAATTGCAGCCCGGCAGTCTTTGCCTATTACATGCAGTTATCTCTTTGTCAGTATGGCATATGGGATTGTAATGGAAGAAGCCGGATTTGCATGGTTTTGGTCGCTGTTTACCAGTCTTACGGTGTATACAGGGACCTTTCAATTTGTTCTGGTTACTTTTTTAAGTAGCGGAGCTTCTATTGTAACAGTAGCATTAACGGCACTGTTTATGAATAGCAGACAGGTGTTTTACGGATTGAGTTTTATTGAAGATTTCCGAAATATGGGAAAAAAATATCCCTACATGATTCATACTATGACGGATGAAACTTATGCGGTAAACTGTGCTCTGACAGAAAAAAAAGAACTGTTTGAAAGTGAAGAGGAACGTAGAAATGTAATGCTTTATGTAGCGTTGTTCAGTCGAATTTCCTGGATGTTTGGTGCTGTGTTAGGCGGTGTGTTGGGACAAGTGCTACCCATGGAATTAGAGGGAATCGATTTTTGTATGACAGCGTTGTTTGTGGTGATTTTTATAGACCAGTGGAAGGCAGCCAAACATCATGTTCCGGCATTATTGGGACTTGGAACGGGAATTTTGAGCCTTTTGATATTTGGAGCGGGTAACTTCATACTACCTGCATTGATTCTGGTTTCAGGATTACTATTGTTATTAGAAAAGAAAATACAAAAGGAGGAGACAGAATGTGAGTAATGAGAAAATCCTTTTGTATATATGTGTGGGAGCAGTGTGTACGATTTTTTTGCGGGCATTGCCATTTACCCTGCTCGGCAAAAAAGAAATACCGGATAAAATACAATATTTAGGGAAAATACTGCCACCTGCAATTATGGCAGTATTAATAGTGTATTGTTTAAAGGATGTGCCGGTTTCTTTTTTAGAAAGCGGAGTGCAAAAACTAATTGCAGTAGGTGTGGTAGCAGGAACCTATCTATGGAAAAAGAATACATTTTTCAGTATTATCCTGGGGACTGCCTGCTACATGATTTTATTACATATTATATAGGAGAAAAACATTAGGTGAGCAGAGAAGCCTTTAATTTTTGCGCAGCAATACTTTGTGAATGAGTAGTGTCCCACAGCAGACAGACTTCTCGTTCCGGGATAGGTTCTACCAATTGGATAGGAACTACTTCCCCTCTTGCAATAGATTCCTGAGCAAGTGCCTCTGGATAGAATCCGATTCCAAGGTTATGCTGAATCATAGGAAGAATCTGGTCTGTGGTAGCAGCTTCCATATCCGCCTGGAAAGGAAGATTGTAGCGCAAAAAGTATTCAATATAGAGCTCTCGGGTACTGGTTTCTGTACTAAGAGAGACAAAAGGAATGTCATTTAAGTCCTTTAAATTGTGAACCTGCGAAGCAAAATCAGCATATTTTAAGCCTCCGATTAAGATTTCACGAAAAGTAGAAAGGGAAATCTTTTGAAGAGGTTTTTTTATGTTTAAAGGAGTAGTTACTATGGCAAAATCCACCAGACCATTTCGCAGAGCAGTGATTGCCTGTGGCGTGGAATGGTTAGAGATTTTTAAACGAACATGTGGATATTTCTCGTGGAAAAGCTCCAGTTTATGCAAAAGCATAAGGTGCAGGGCTGTTTCGCTTGCTCCGATGTGAATCAAACCGCTTTCAAGACTTTTGTCTCTTTGCAGCTCCTGTTCTCCGATTAAAAGCTGTTCGTAGGCAATGGAGACATGTTCATATAAACGTAGTCCCTCTGGAGTAAGGGTGATACCACGATTGGAACGAACAAAGAGCTTACAGTTTAATTCATGCTCTAAATTGTTCATACATCGGGTAATATTGGGCTGGCTATTATCTAACAGTTCAGCAGCCTTGGTAAAACTTTTGTATTGTGCAACAAAGTAAAAAATGCGGTAATAATCATAATTTACCATAAAAACCTCCTAGTACTATACCAAAATGATATGGTGACAATATCAAAAATACTTTTTACATATCGACAATAAAAAAGTATAATACAATTGTGTTAGAAACACAAGCCAATAAAAGCTATCGACAAAATTTGATATAAGCAGGACAACCTGAGGAGTGCAGACCTCAGGTTGTTTTTTTAAGTTTTTGTGTAAAATCTTCGTAAAATCCCATACTTTGTAAAATCTGCTGTGCTATAATGAAAAAAGAAAAATCGGAGCAATGCTACGCAAAACAGGAGAAAAAGTATGTGGAAAATAGAATTGAAGATGCACTATCCAAGTTTCAGTAAACAGCAACAGCAAGTGGCAGATTACTTATTAGAAGAAGAACAGCAAGCCGGAACTATGACAATTCGGGAATGTGCCAGTGGAGCACAGGTGGGGCAGCCTACCGTATTAAGAATGTTAAAAAAATGTGGATACGAGGGGTGGGCAGACTTTCAACATCAGGTGTGGAAGAGTGCAGGGGGAGATAAGGATATGATACCCCTTGAATCTACAGGAAATACCGGGGAGCGGGAAAACGGATTCAAGGAAAGCGGATTCAAGGAAAGCGGGGTGCTTCAGATTATTCGAGATGATATCCAAATGATTGCCGATATGGCAGAAAAACTGGATATGAATCAGTTAAACCAATTAGTAAAGGTAATGAAAAGGGCAAAAATCATTGATGTTTATGGAACGGATAATTCTGCCAATGCAGCAGCAGAACTTTCCGGAAGACTTTTACATTTAGGACTTACCAGCAGAAATTATTCGGATTTGTTTTTCCAGAAAATCAGTGCAGGTCATTTAGGAGAAAAAGATGTAGCAGTGAGTTTTTCCATTTCCGGAGAGACCATAGCAGTTATTGAAGCATTACAGGCGGCGAAGCAATGTGGGGCAGTTACCGTAGCAGTTACAGGAGATGAACATTCTACTCTGGCAGAAACAGCAGATTATGTGTTTGTAACACCTACGATTTATGCCCATCAGGTTAGTAAGTGGATTGCATCCCGAATTTCACAAATTGCCTTTGTAGATACCCTTTGTGCAGCAATTATGGAAAGTGATATGGAGCGGTTTAGTGAACAGTTGAGTAAATCCACCAGAGAATTTGAAGAAGACATTTCAGAACGTGCAAAATAGAGTAAAAAAAAGAAATAGAACGCAATTTTCTATTGCATCAAAAAGTCGGAGCATTGCTCCGATTTTTTGCATTTTAGAGTAAAATTCGTTTACCAAAATTTTACATAGATTTGATGATTGACAGAAAAAAGATGTGCTATGATGCAGGACGTGAAGAAAAGCGACAGAAAGGAATCATCATGCTGAAAAAAATCTTAAAAGATTCCTTGCCCACCATTGCTTCGTTGACATTGTCAGGAATGTACAGTGTGATAGATGGATTGTTTATTGGAAGAGCAACAGGAGATATTGGACTTGCGGCTATCAATATTGCATGGCCCATTACAGCAGTGATTACCGCAACCGGTATTGGAATCGGTGCTGGTGGAAGTGTATTGGTTTCCAATTATCGGGGACAAGGCAAACAGAAAGAAAGCAAAGAGGCGGGAAATCATACGGTTACTTTGTTAGTAGTAGTGGGAATGTTAGTAACGATGTTGTTTTTGCTGTGTTATCCCTCTCTTTTGAAAATATTGGGCGCACAAGGCAGGGTGTATGAAGAAGCACAAAGGTACAGTGGAATTATTGTAGCAGGAAGTGTTCTTCAGGTACTAGGTACAGGACTACTTCCTATTTTACGAAATATGGATATGGCAATTGGAGCTATGATAAGTATGATTACCGGATTGTTTACCAATATCGGAATGGATTATTATCTGTTATTTGAGAAAAATTTAGGGATTCAAGGTGTTGCTTATGGAACAGTAACCGCTCAGGGGGTGGTTGTCTGTATCAGCGTCCTTCTTTTATGTAAGCGGCAAAGGATAAAACCATATTTAGAAAAGAAATTGTTTTATCACACCGTAAAAACCGGAATCACCGCTTTTGGAATGTCACTTGCCCCATCTGTTACATTGATTTTTACCAATTGGCAGTGTTTAAAGTATGGTGGAGAACAGGCGGTAGCGTGTTATGCGGTAATCTCCTATATTACATTCCCGGTACAGTATATGCTATCAGGAATCGGTGATGGGACACAGCCGTTGTTGAGTTACTATCACGGAGCAGATAAGCCAACCGAAGTAAGGCAGATTCAAAAAACAGCGTATGGACTGGCAGCAGTAATTGGAGTATCAGCAACGTTTGCAACGATTTTATTAGTGCCCCATATCGGCAGGTGGTTTGGATTGTCCGGAGAGGCGTTAGGATATTTTGGATGGGGAATGAATGTGAGTGCAGTAGCATTTTTGCTCATTGGATTTGTGAAATTCAATACAGCATATCTAAATGCCACAATGCAGACGAAAAAAGCAATATTTCTTACTTATATCGAAAGTATAGTGATTGCTCCCGTTCTTTTATATCTGTTGCCCGCATTTGCAGGAATAAAAGGAGTATGGTTTTCATTTCCGCTTACAGCGGTATGCATGCTTCTTATCTATAGATGGATGATGTTGTTAGAAAAGCGAAGGAAGGATAAAAAATGAAAAAGAAACTGACATTTAGAAAAATAGGTAGCGTATGGCTTTTTGTGATACCGGCTTTAATACCCCTCATTGTATTTTGGATTTATCCGATTTTAAGATCTATTTATATTAGTTTTACGGATTGGGATTATATGTCACCTACCTATCAATTTGTGTTTTTGGATAATTTTAAGGCATTATTCAAAGATCAACAATTCTACGATGCACTGTGGAATACCGTGGTATTTACCTTAGGAACGTTGATTCCCACCATTGTACTGGGGTTATTATTGGCATTGCTCTTGCAAAAGTCCTTTAAGGGAAGTGGATTGATTAAATTTATTTTGTTTTCCCCATGGATTACGCCAACAGTTGCAGTTTCTATTGTATGGACATGGATTTATGAACCGAATAATGGAATTGCCAATGCAATTTTGAAATTTTTCGGTTTACCGGGACTTCAGTGGATTAAAAGTTCTCAGACCGCTATGCTGGCAGTTATTGTCGTAACCGTTTGGAAAAGTCTTGGATATGCCATGATATTTTATTTATCAGCGTTGGAAAAGGTACCAAAAGAGTTATACGAGGCAAGTGGAATGGATGGAGCGAAAAGCTGGCAGAGATTTCGTGATGTGACCATACCATGCATTTCTCCAACCACTTTTTTCTTGATGATTATTACCATGGTAAATTCCCTACAGGCATATGATCAGATTCAGATATTGACACAGGGAGGTCCTTCCGGTAGTACCCGAACATTACTTTATATGTATTATCAGCTTGGATTTGAAGAGTTCAATATGGGACAGGCAACCGCAGTAGCAATTGTATTGATATTGATAACCGTTTTATTATCGGTAGTGCAGTTCACAGGTTCAAAGAAGTGGGTACATTACTAAGGAGGCAAAAGGAATATGAAAATAAAAACAGGTTTACAAAAAACAGGAAAAGTATGCTTATTGTTTCTGTTCAGTATATTTACAGCATTTCCCTTTGTGTGGATGGTATTAAGTGCCTTAAAAACAAAAGCAGAAATTATGGATGTATCAAAATTTTTTCCGGCAGAGTTTCAATGGAATAATTTTTATGAAGTTATTTTTCATTCACCCTTGTTAAAGTATGTATGGAATAGTTTATTTGTATCAGCAATTACACTGGCAATCCAGATTGTAACAGCAGCTATGATTGCCTATGCCCTTGTGTTTATGAAGTTTAAGGGAAGAAAGGTGTTGTTTGCCATTATCATGGGAACTTATATGCTTCCTACAGCAGCAACCTATATACCAAGTTACATTATTTTGGCTGACTGGAATTTGTTAAATACATTTACCGGATTGATTATATCCAATTGTGTCAGCATTTTCGGAATTTTCCTGTTACGTCAGGCATTTATGCAGGTGCCTATGGGAGTGATTGAGGCAGCAAGGATTGATGGAGCATCCCGATGGAAAATTTTATGGCAGGTAGTATGTCCCATGACAAAGTCCTCCTTTATCACTTTTGGACTTATGAACTTTATTACTTGTTATAACAGTTATATGTGGCCGTCTTTAATTACAGATTCCGATGAGAAACTTTTAGTTTCCCAGGGACTGAGAAAGTTCTTTATTGAAGGAGGAGCTTATGGAACAGAGTGGCCTCTGGTTATGGCGGGAAGTGCTTTAATTGTATTACCGTTGCTGATTCTTTTTGCATTTACCCAGAAGTGGTTTATCAACGGAATCGGCGGAGATACCGGTATGAAGGGGTAAGAACCCTTTTATATATAGAAATAGCAAACAGCAAAAATAAGGAGAGAAAAACATGAAAAAAAGATTGTTAGCAGCATTGCTTGGAATGACAATGGTTGCAGGATTGCTTACCGGATGTGGAAGCAATGGCGCTAAGGAAACAACAAAAACAGCAGATGGAAAGATTCAGATTAACTTTTGGTATTCTGGTGGAAAGACAGCGGTAAATGTATTTCAGGATATCGTAGATGAGTTTAATGCATCTCAGGATAAATATGAAGTTAAGACTACCACACAGGCAGATTATACAGAAACATACGAAAAGCTTCAGGCTGGAATTGCCGGAAAGAAAGCACCGGATATGGCATTGTTGGATGTGGATAAGTCAAGAAATCTTTCTGAGAAAAATCTGGTAGCAGACATTGGAAAATACATAGAAAAAGATTCTGATTTTCAAAAGGATGATTACTTAAGTGTATTCTATGATCAGGGTGTGGATGAAAATGGAAAAGTTTTTGCATTGCCGGCATATGGAACCACACAAGTATTGTATTACAACAAGGCAGCATTTGAACAGGCAGGAATTGATCCAAGCTCTATGAAAACATGGCAGGATTTAGCAGAAGCAGCTAAGACAATGACAAGTGCAGATGGTTCTTTTGTAGGATGGGAACCAATGTGGGGAAGTGCCAACCTGGTAGATGCAGCATTGAGTAATGGAGCTTCTCTGTTAAGCGAAGATGGAAAAACAGTAATGATTAACTCTGATGAGTGGGTAGAAGTATGGGAGTCCTTCCGTCAGTGGATTCATGATGATAAGATTATGAAAGTTAATTCCGGTGGACAAGGCTGGGAATACTGGTATACCACTATCGATGATGTGCTTCAAAATAAGGCAGGCGGATATACAGGTTCTTCCGGAGATCAGGCAGACCTTGATTTTAATTTAGTAGCAGCAATGGAACAGCCGGGATTTAACAATAATCCTTCTGCACCAACAGCAGATGCATTACAGCTTGTTATGTTAGAAGGCTCCAGTGATGAGACAAAACAGGGAGTGTATGAATTTATGAAGTATTTTACCACACCGGAGAATCAGGCAAAATGGTCAATGGCAACCGGATATGTAGCAGTTCGTCAGTCTACACTGGAAGTAGCAGACTTTAAAGCATATACCGAGGAAAATCCACAGGCATTGGTACCGATTTCTCAGGCATCCCATGGAACACCTGCATTGACAGACCCAACCGGAGGAAAGATTTTTGATGCATTAAAGATTGCAGCAGATAAAGTAGAGTTAGAAAATGTACCGGCAAAAGAAGCATTGGATGAAGCACAGAAAACAGCACAGGAAGCATTAGATAGTATGCAGTAAACAAAATTATGAGAGAAAATATTAATTTTACAATTAGCCGTGAGGCAGACAATTTTCATAAGGAATCCTTTGGGGTTCCTTATGAATTAGAAACATTATATTTAGAAATCAAAATGCCGGAAGAATGTCGCTATATGGGATTTGTGATTTTGTGGGACGAAACAGGTGTCATACGTTTGCAAAAGTTATTAGGATATGGAGAACAGAAATTAGCTGTAGGTATCGATGGAGAACATACTACCATTGGTGGCGTACCGGGAAAAGTTTCCAAGGGAGAATGGAAACTTGGAATTGGCATTTTTACAGAATATGTACAACAACGCCTTGGAGATAAAACAGAGGTGTTAGAGGTGGTACTTACAGACAGGGAAATTCCAATAGCAGACCCTATCGGAGCACAGGTATGGGTAGAAGAAGGCACTCCCAAGATGTCTTTTGAAAATTATAACTGGAAAGAAAAATATCAGAAAGAAGCACGATGGTATAAGGGAGATTTGCATACCCATACACGATTATCCGATGGAAAAGAAACCACGGTACACGCCATGGAAAAGGCAAAAAAAATGGAAATGGATTTTTATGTACCAACAGAGCATAACCTGATACATACAGGATGGTGTGATACCGATATTTGTGTGCTGCCGGGAATTGAAATAACCACAGACAGGGGACATTTTAACTTGTTTGGAATTACCGAGATGCCGGAACATGTATTAGATATTGTAAGAACCAATGGAACTCCTCAGATGGAACAATATGTAGAAGCAACCATGAAAGAAGCTAAGAAAAAGAACTGGATTGTCAGCTTGAATCATCCATTTCTTACCATATGGAAATGGCAGTATGGAAAGACAAGTCTGGAAGATTTTCAGTGTGTGGAAATTATCAATGATCCTACCTATCAGGATGCACCACCTTCCAATGATGAGGCGATTCGTTTTTTAGATGCTCTTTGGATGGATGGACATAAAATCTGGGGCGTAGGAGGAAGTGATTCTCATAATTTAGAAGAAGAACGGTACGAAGGAGCAAATCTTCCATCTATTCCGGGAGATCCAGCTACCTATGTATTTTGTGAAGAATTATCTCCTGAAAACCTTATGGAACAAGTGAAAAAAGGACACATGTGTGTCACAAGATATTGTCAAGTGAAACCGAAAATTTATGCAGAAGGAAAAGAGTATCTTCCGGGAGATGAAATCAAAACAGACAAGGAAAAAACAGTTCTTACTTATGAAGCCCAGTTGCTGGGAATATCGGAAGAGCCAACGGTGTTTATTATAAAAAACGGAGAAAAACAACAGATAAAAGTACAGGAAAGTTCCACCGGAAATTACTGTATAAAAGCAGAAATTGAAATGGACAGTAGTATCTGGAACTGGGTGCGACTGGAGGTAAGAGGAAAGCAGGGAGAATTTTTAGCATATACAAATCCGGTATGGTCAGGAAGCATGCGTTCTAATTACAGCAGAGTAGAAGAAATATGGAAGGCAATGGGAGAACACTGACATGATAAAAGGAATATTATTTGATAAAGATGGAACACTGGTGGATTTTTTTTCTCTTTGGCTTCAGGCGGCAACCGCAGTTGTTCCGGTATTTTTAAGAAAAAACGGAATGGAAGATTCCAAAGAGATGGTGGAACACTTGCTTCAGACGATGGGAGTAAATCAGGGAGAAGTCGACCCGAAAGGGGCATTAGCTTACAAATCCTACGGAGAAATTGCAGAGGATATTTGCAGTGCTCTTGCAAAAAGGGGAATTGAAGTTTCGGTTCCTCTGGCAAGAAAGCAGTTAGAAGAACTTTTTAATGAAAATGTCACCAGTCAGAGTACAAAGTTTCAGTTGTTTACAGATATGAATGTACTTATGGAAAATTTAAAATCCAGAAAAATTGTGATAGGACTTGCGACGGCGGATACAGAGCTTTCTGCCGAAAGCTGTCTGGATTCCATAGGAGTGAAACATTTTTTTGATTATATCGGTGCAGATGATGGCAGAAGAAAACCCAAACCGGATAAGGAAATGTTTTTAGAATTTGCAGAACAATTTTCTTTGTTACCGGAAGAAATTGCAGTAGTAGGTGACACTTATAATGATATGATGTTTGCCAAGAAAAATGGTGGAGTTGCCATAGGAGTTTTAAGTGGCGTGAGTGAAAAGAAAGATTTTGAAGATAAAGCAGATTATGTGATTAATTCTATTCATGAGTTACCGGAATTGCTGGATAGAATTTGATTTAAGGAGGAAATACTGTGGCAGAGATTCAGTTAAAACATATGTACAAAACATTTGAAGATGGAGTAATGGCAATAAAGGATTTTGATTTGGATATCAAAGACAAGGAATTTGTTATCTTTGTAGGACCTTCCGGGTGTGGAAAGTCTACCACTTTGCGAATGATTGCAGGATTGGAAAGTATTTCGGATGGAGAACTTCTGATAGATGGAAAGCGGATGAATGAGACACCTTCCTGTGATCGTGATATGGCAATGGTATTTCAAAATTACGCGCTCTATCCACATATGTCAGTATATGATAATATTGCTTACAGTATGAAATTGAAAAAAGTTCCAAAGGCAGAGATTCGTAAAAAAGTAGAAGAGGTAGCAGAAAAGTTAGGTTTAGAGCAGGTATTAGACAGAAAGCCGAAAGAACTTTCCGGTGGACAGAAGCAACGTGTAGCAATGGGACGTGCCATGGTGCGAAAACCAAAAGTATTTTTAATGGATGAACCATTATCCAATCTGGATGCAAAATTGAGAAATCAAATGCGCGGAGAAATTTCAAAACTTTATCAGGAGCTGGACAGTACCTTTATCTATGTGACACATGATCAGGTGGAAGCTATGACACTTGGGACCAAAATCGTAGTGTTAAAAGATGGGGAGATTCAGCAGGTAGCAACACCGAAGGAACTTTATGACCATCCGGCGAATCTGTTTGTGTCAGGATTTATAGGAACACCGCCTATGAATATTTTTGAAAGTGTCTGTGAACCGGTAAATGGGGTATTGCATATTCGAATAGGAGATGCATTGTTGCCATTCAAGGAAGAAACGGCAGAAAGACTCAGAAAAAAAGACTATATCAATCAAAATATTATGGCAGGAGTTCGTTCCGAAGATATTTTACTGACACCCAAGGGAGAATTAGAAGGTATTGTGGAAGTATATGAGATGCTGGGAGATTATGTATACTTGTATCTCACATACGCCGGACAGAAAATATCAGTAAGAGTTCCTTCAGATACGACTGTCCGAAGAGGAGATACGATTCGATTCACATTTGATATGGAAAAGATACACCTTTTTGATAAGTTACGAGAAAAAAGAATCTAGCTCACCCTTTCATTTTTACGGCGTATCAAAAACATACTAAGGGATGCGGCGAAAATAATAAGATAACCGGTAATGCTAATCCAATCCGGAAATTCACCTAAGAACAAAATGCCCCAAAGGGAAGAAAAAATAATCTGTGTATAGTCATAGACAGAGATTTCCTTTGCAGGTGCATGGGAGTAAGCTGCTGTGATAGAAAATTGTCCGCCGGAGGCTGCCAGTCCTGCTAACAGTAAACAACCAAGCTGCCAGGGTTTCATCGGTGTGTAATGGAATATACAGTAAGGAAGTGCGGCAAGGCAGGAAAAAGTGGAGAAGAAGAACACGATAAAAGGTCCCTTTACACCACGTCCACTTAAAATGCGCACCATAGTATAGGCGATACCTGCACCTAATCCGCCCAGAAGTCCGATAAAGGCAGGAAAAGTTACAAGACTGTCAAATCCGGGACGCAAGATAAAGAGCGTTCCTATAAAGGCAACGATGACACACATAATCTGATAAAAAGCAGCTCGTTCTTTTAATAAGAAATAAGAAAAAATAATGGCAAAAAACGGAGACAACTTATTTAGCATATTGGCATCAGACAAAGCCAGATGGTCGATAGCATAAAAATTACAAAAAATACCCAGTGTACCAAAACCGGCTCGTAAAAGCAGATAGATGGTATTACCCTTTCCGGCACGGAAGGGGATTTTTTCTTTTCGTAAAATAATTGCAGCAAAGGCAAGTGCCACCAGGTTACGGAAAAAACTTTTCTGTATGGCAGGAATATCTCCCGATAAGCGTACAAATAAACTCATCAGAGAAAAGCATAATGCTGCAAGAATAATGTATAAAATACCTTTATTTCGTTCAGACATAATCATACCTCGTTTCCTTAATAATTGTATGCAGTGATTTGACTGCACACCTAATCAATTATAATCCAACAGAACTTGCAAATCAATCATACATTTTTTTGAAAAAAGTGTTGACAAAAGATGCTGTTTGCGTATAATAGCATATATAACCTACGGATAAAGTAGGAAATGAAAAAACGGAGGTGATAGGACGCAAATGAAAATATCGATGAAAGGAAAGTACGCAGTAAGGTTGATGCTGGACTTGGCAGAACATGATTTTGGTGAACCGGTAAGTCTGAAGGATATAGCAGTGCGACAGGAGATTTCAGAAAAATACTTGGAGCAGGTTGTGTCCTTGTTAAATAAAGCAGGATTGGTACGCAGTATCCGAGGACCCCAGGGAGGTTACCGATTAGTGCGAAAACCATATGATTATAAGGTTGGCGAGATTTTACGAATGACAGAAAGTTGTTTTGCTAAGGACGGAGACGGAGAGGAAGACGCAAGCATGATTTTGTGGAATCGTATCGATGATGCGGTAAGCAGTGTAATAGATACGGTAACGCTAGAGGATTTGCTTACCTGGCAGAATGAAAATGCATATAATTATTCAATATAAGGAATGAGAAGAATATAGAAAGGAAGACAGTGATGAGTAAAATAGCAGAACATTTAACAGAACTGATAGGAAAGACTCCATTATTAGAGCTGACCAATTATGAAAAAGAAAATGAACTGGAAGCAAAAATAATCGGAAAATTGGAATATTTCAATCCATTAGGAAGTGTCAAGGATCGTGTTGCTTATGCCATGATTGAGGACGGAATAAAAAAAGGCAAGATTAATAATGAAACAGTCATTATCGAACCAACCAGTGGAAACACAGGAATCGGGCTTGCGTTTGTAGCAGCATCTAAGGGCTTACACTTAATTCTTACCATGCCGGATACCATGAGTGTAGAACGTAGAAAAATCGTTTCCGCATTAGGAGCTGAAATTGTTCTGACACCGGGAAAGGAAGGAATGAAGGGTGCGATTGCAAAGGCAGAACAGTTAAAAGAAGAATACGGAAATGCCATTATCCCACAGCAGTTTGAAAATGCAGCAAATCCGGCAATTCATAAAGAAACAACTGCAAAAGAAATCTGGGAAGACACTGATGGAAAGGTAGATATCTTTGTTTCCGCAGTAGGAACCGGAGGAACATTGACCGGAACCGGAGCAGGATTAAGAGAAAAGAATCCGGATGTAAAAATTATTGCAGTAGAGCCAAAGGATTCCGCAGTACTTTCCGGAGGAAAGCCGGGACCACATAAGATTCAGGGAATCGGAGCAGGATTTGTACCAAAAGTATTGGATACCCAATTAATTGATGAGATTATACCGGTAGAAAATGAAGCAGCATTCCGGACGGCAAGAAAAGTAGCAAAAACAGATGGTTTGTTGGTTGGAATTTCATCAGGAGCAGCACTTTATGCAGCAGATGTATTAGCAAGAAGACCGGAAAATAAAGGAAAAAACATTGTAGTTTTATTACCGGATACAGGAGAACGTTATTTATCCACTGCATTGTTTGAATAGAATCAGGAGGAGCATTTATGAGAAAGAAGGCAACAAGGATAACCGTTACGATTCTTGCAGCGGTGTTGACGATGACATCTCTGACAGCTTGCGGAAAAAAGAAAAATAGTGATGGAACACTGACGCTAACCAATGTTTCTTATGATCCGACCCGAGAACTGTATGAGGAATACAATCAAGCCTTTGAGAAGCATTACAAGGAAGAACATGGAAAAGATATTAAGATTATTCAATCTCATGGAGGCTCTGGTAGTCAGGCGAGATCCGTAGTGGAAGGCAGTGATGCAGATGTGGTAACATTGGCACTTGCTCATGATATTAGCCTGATAGAAAAGTCCGGGCTCATCGAACCGGGATGGATAGAAGAATTTGACGGAAACTCAGCACCTTATACATCTACCATTGTGTTTTTGGTACGCAAGGGAAATGAAAAAGGAATCAAAGATTGGGATGACTTGGTGAAAAAAGGTGTAGATGTCATAACACCGGACCCAAAGAGTAGTGGCGGAGCTTGTTGGAACTTTCTGGCTGCATGGGAATATGCCAGTGAAAAATATGCTTCAGAAAAGAAAGTAAAGAAATTTGTAACAGATTTATATCAGAATGTATCTGTTATGGATTCCGGAGCGAGAGGAGCTACAACGACTTTTGTAGAAAACGGACAGGGAGATGTGCTGATTGCATGGGAAAATGAAGCAATTACAGCAATGAAGGAATATCCGGGAAAATATGAAATTGTAACTCCAAGTGTTAGTATTCTGGCAGAACCTAATGTTGCGATTGTAGATGCCAATGCAAAAAAAGATAACACACAGGAAGCGGCAAAGGAATATTTGCAATACTTATATTCAGATGAAGCACAAAGAATTATTGGAGAAAATGGATATCGACCAACGAATCCGGATATTTTACAGGAATTTTCCGATAAGTTTGATTTGAATGTTAAGTTATGTACCATAGATGATTTTGGCGGCTGGGATGAAGCCTACGAAAAGTTTTTCACCGATGGCGCAATTTTTGATGAAATATATGATAATTAAGTAGAATGACTAGGAGAAAGAGGAGGAACCATGAAAGGGTTAAGGAGGCAAAAACAGGCAAAAACCTGTAGGGTCATACCGGGATTTGGACTTAGTATGGGAGTGACAGTTACCATGTTGTCACTGCTGGTATTGATTCCACTGGCATCAGTTTTAATTTATTCCATGAAGTTATCACCGGAAGAATTTTTTCAGCTGATTGGAAGAAAAGAAGTAAGAAGTGCATTTTCCACCAGTATCATGTGTTCCTTCATCGCAGCTGTGGTAAATTGTGTATTTGGAGTGATTTTGGCATGGATATTAGTTCGGTATGAATTTCCGGGAAAACGATTATTAGATGGCTTGATAGAACTTCCGTTTGCATTACCAACAGCGGTTGCCGGAATCACCTTATCTAAGATGTATGCAGATACCGGTTTTCCGGGAAAATATTTAGCAAAGCTTGGAATACAGGTGTCCTATACTAAGATAGGTCTTACCATAGCATTGATATTTGTGGGAATCCCATTTGTAGTAAGAGCAATCCAGCCTATATTAGAAAAGCTGGATCCCTCCTATGAAGAAGCAGGAAATATGTTGGGAGCAAGCAAGGCAAGAATTTTTCGAAAAATAATTTTACCGGAGCTTCGCCCGGCATTGCTAACCGGATTTGGATTAGCCTTTGCAAGAGGTGTTGGAGAATACGGAAGTGTCATTTACATATCAGGAAATAGTGCAAGAAAGCATACACAGGTAGTTTCCTATGTAATTATGCAAAAGCTCAATTATGTAGATTATGCTGCTGCAACAGCCATTGCACTGGTAATGTTGATTTTATCCTTTTTGATTTTATTTTTGGTAAATATGGTGCAGGTACATCAGGCAAAACGAACAGCATAAGGAGGAAGACATGGAGAAAAAAGAACAGAAAAAACGGAGTAAAACAGAAATTATACTGATTACCGTGGGCGTACTTTTTATTGTCTGTATGCTGGTGTTGCCATTGATATCGGTAGTAACTAATTCATTAAAAGAAGGAATTCAATTTTACTTTCAGTCCTTAGCATCCGAATATGTAGTGTCTGCTTTGGGAGTAACATTACTTGCAACTGTCATAGCCGTAGTAGTAAATACATTTTTTGGAATTATGGCAGCGTGGTTGTTAACAAAATTTTCCTTCCGGGGAAAACATATTTTAGCAACTTTAATAGATATTCCGTTTTCTATTTCACCGGTTATTGCAGGACTTGCATTTTTGATGACATTTGGAAGACTTGGGTGGGCAGGAAAATACATTGAAAAAATCAATGAAGCACTTGGAACAGATATTAAAATTGTATTTGCAATTCCCGGTGTAATACTTGCCACCATATTTGTTACCTTTCCATTTGTATCAAGAGAAATCATTCCGGTATTGAATGCGCAGGGAAAAGAAGAGGAAGAAGCGGCAACCCTGATGGGAGCCAGCGGATTTCGAATTTTCCGAAAAATTACATTACCTCATATGAAATGGGCATTACTCTATGGAATTATCCTTTGTACAGCCCGAGCACTGGGAGAATTTGGAGCGGTAAATGCATTATCTAAGACCCGCGGCGAAACTTTTACTTTACCACTGGAAATCGATGCATTGTACTTATCTGGGTCGGCTGATTCAATTACAGCTGCATTTGCAGTATCATCCGTACTGGTTATCATAGCAGTGTTGGTATTGGTATTACGAAATTTTGTAGAATATAAGTCAAAGAAAAAAGGAAAGGTATAGGAGGTGAAGGCATGTACGTTGAAATGAAAGATATTGAAAAACATTATGGAGATTTCAAAGCATCGGATCATGTAAACTTTGGAATCGAAAAAGGAAAGCTGGTAGCATTACTGGGACCGAGCGGAAGTGGAAAAACAACCATACTTCGTATGCTGGCAGGATTAGAAAATCCGGACTCCGGAGACATTCTCATTAACGGAAAAAGAATCAATGACATTCCGGCAGCAAAACGAGATATTGGGTTTGTATTTCAAAATTATGCATTGTTTCGATATATGACAGTATTTGATAACATTGCCTTCGGCCTTGAAGTGCAAAAGGTACCCAAAGCTCAGATTAAAGAGCGAGTAATGGAACTGATTCAACTAACAGGACTTTCCGGAATGGAAAAGCGTTATCCAAGTCAGTTGTCAGGAGGACAGAGACAAAGAGTTGCTTTTGCAAGAGCCCTTGCTCCCAATCCACAGGTACTTCTTTTGGATGAACCGTTTGCAGCCATAGATGCGAAGGTAAGAACAGAACTTCGTAACTGGTTGAAAGATATGATACATAAAGTTGGAATTACCAGTATTTTCGTCACCCATGATCAGGATGAAGCAGTAGAAGTAGCAGATGAGATTATCATTACCAATCATGGAAGAATTGAACAGACCGGAACTCCAATGGAAATATATAAGACACCGGAAACCCCGTTTGTAGCACAGTTTATTGGAAAATCTACCGTAGTAAGTCACTATGAACAATTAAATGGATTTGATTCTGTGGCAGGAGCAGCTCAGGCAGTAATTCGACCGGAGTTTGTGAGAGTTTCTAAGAGCGGAAGACTAGAACAGTATATGAGTGCGGCAGAAGAAGGCACCGTGGAAGAAGTGGTATTCCGGGGAAATCATTTAGAGCTTACCATTAACATTAAAGGAATTTCCATTAAGGCAGAGCGTTCCTTAGAAAAAGATCCGGTAAGTGTAGGAGAAAAAGTACAGGTATTGATTTATCGATTGTACATTTTTGATGAGAACAGAACTTATCTGATGGAAAACAGCGCAATGCAGGAGAATGATGTATTCTATATCTAGGAGGCAGTTATGAAGATTCAGAACAAGAAAATAATCCATACGGATGTTTTGATTATAGGTAGTGGAACCGCTGGATGTTATGCAGCACTTACCATTCGAGAACAGTCTAATCTGTCGGTTGTAATTGCAGAAAAGGCAAACATCAAACGAAGCGGTTGTCTGGCAGCAGGAGTAAATGCCATCAATGCTTATATCGTAAAGGGACGTAAACCGGAAGATTATGTGGATTATGCAAAAAAAGATGCAGATGATATTGTAAGAGAAGATTTGCTTCTTACCATGTCAGAAGGATTAAACCGTGTTACAGCAAAATTAGAACAATTAGGACTTGTGATTTTAAAGGATGAAAACGGAGAATACGTTGCAAGAGGAAATCGAAATATCAAAATTAATGGAGAAAACATTAAGCCGATTTTAGCAGATGCAGTAAAAAAATTAGAAGATGTAACCGTAATCAATCACTTAAATATCACAGATTACATAGTAAAAGACAATCAGATTTTAGGAGCATTTGGATTTAGTATTGAAGATGGAACTGCTTATGAAATAAGAGCAAAATCAGTGATTTGTGCTACCGGAGGAGCTTCCGGATTATATAAACCCAATAATCCGGGATTTTCCAGACATAAGATGTGGTATCCACCATTTAATACAGGAGCCGGATATGCCATGGGAATTCGAGCAGGTGCAGAAATGACAACCTTTGAGATGCGTTTCATCGCACTGCGATGCAAAGATACCATTGCACCAACCGGAACTATCGCACAGGGTGTAGGAGCAAAACAGGTAAATGCGTTAGGCGAAGTATATGAGAACAAATACGGACTTACCACTTCACAACGTGTATACGGAACAGTAAAAGAAAACTTAGAAGGACGCGGACCGTGTTACCTTCGTACAGAAGGAATTACACCGAAGCAGGATGAGGAGCTGTTAAAGGCATATTTAAATATGGCACCTAGCCAGACCTTAAAGTGGATAGAAGCAGGAAAAAATCCAAGTCAGCAAAATGTGGAAATCGAAGGAACAGAACCTTATGTAGTAGGCGGTCATACAGCCAGTGGTTACTGGGTAGATACCAATCGTCAAAGTACGATTCAGGGATTGTATGCAGCAGGAGATGTGGCAGGAGGATGTCCACAAAAATATGTAACCGGTGCTCTTGTGGAAGGTGAGATTGCAGCAGAAGCTATTATACATAGCAATAACGAACTTACAAAGAAATACGAAGAACACAAGCTTACGGAACAGGAAGAAGAACAACTTCTTACAGAAAAAGTGCAGGAATATGATAAGATTTTAAATGAAAAGCAGCCGATATTTACAGTAGAGCAGTTAGAAGAAGCAATGCAAAAGGTAATGGACACCTATGCAGGCGGAATTGGCAGTCACTATCAGTTCAATGAAAAACAGCTTTCTCTGGCAGAAGAGAAAATCAACCAGATTGAGCAGTTGGCAGAAGGTTTAAGTGCAGAAGATATGCACGAGCTGATGTTCGTATATGAATTAAAAGAACGACTTACCGTATGTAAGGTATTGATTGCACACTTAAGAGCCAGAAAAGAGACCAGATGGCATAGTTTTGCCGAGAATCTGGATTATCCGGAAAAAAGTGATGAATGGTTAAAATATGTAAACTCCCGTATGGAGGATGGAAAGATTCAGATCATATACCGAGATTTGGTAGAGAGAGGAGAACAGTATGAGCATAGTCATTAACCAAAAGAAATGTGTGGGATGCAGAAAATGTATGCAGGTATGTCCGGGAACCTTAATTAAGGCGAATGAGAATGGCAAGGCATACATCAAATACCCAAAAGACTGCTGGGGCTGTGTCTCCTGTGTAAAAGAATGTCAGTTTGATGCCATTGATTTTTATCTTGGTGCCGACATTGGAGGAATGGGAAGCAAGATGAATGTAACAAGTAAAGGGGATATGATTTACTGGAATATTACCAAGTCTTGTGGAAAAAAACAAACCATAGAAATTGATAGAACAAAATCAAACCAATACTAGAAAAAAGGAGAAAAATATGAGCGAATTATCACATCTTGATGAATTAGAAGCAGAA
The DNA here is from genome assembly GCF_018918225.1 of Roseburia sp. MSJ-14. Taxonomy (NCBI): domain Bacteria; kingdom Bacillati; phylum Bacillota; class Clostridia; order Lachnospirales; family Lachnospiraceae; genus Roseburia; species Roseburia sp. MSJ-14. The sequence continues at coordinate 16,426 of NZ_JAHLQD010000049.1, read as the reverse complement.
GCCATCTACATCATCCGTGAGGTGGCAGCAGAATGCGAAAAGCCGGTAATGTTATATTCTATTGGAAAGGACAGTTCCGTTATGCTTCATCTGGCACTGAAAGCTTTCTATCCGGAGAAGCCACCTTTTCCGTTTTTACATGTAAACACTACCTGGAAGTTTAAAGAAATGATTGAGTTCCGTGACAAGGTAGCACAAAAATACGGAATCGAAATGTTAGAGTACATTAACCAGGATGGTGTAAAGCAGGGAATCAACCCATTTGATCATGGTTCTGCTTATACCGATATTATGAAAACACAGGCATTGAAACAGGCATTAAATAAATACGGATTTACCGCAGCATTTGGTGGCGGAAGACGTGACGAAGAAAAGTCCAGAGCAAAAGAAAGAATCTTTTCCTTCCGAAACGAAGCACAGGCATGGGACCCGAAAAATCAAAGACCGGAAATGTGGAAGTTATATAACACCAAGATTCATAAAGGGGAAAGTATTCGAGTATTCCCGATTTCCAACTGGACAGAAAAGGATATCTGGCAGTATATTAAACGAGAAAATATCGATATCGTACCATTGTATTTTGCAAAAGAACGTCCGGTAGTATACCGAGATGGAAACATCATTATGGTAGATGATGACAGAATGAGACTTCGTCCGGGAGAAAAAATCGAACATAAGAGTATTCGATTCCGTACCTTGGGTTGCTACCCACTAACCGGAGGGGTAGAGTCCACAGCAACTACTTTGGATGAGATTATAGAAGAAACCTTGAGTGCAGTATCCTCAGAGCGAACCAGCCGAGTAATTGATAATGAAGAGGCTGGAAGCATGGAAAGAAGAAAAAGGGAGGGATATTTCTAAGATGAGCGGATTATTAAAATTTATTACTTGCGGAAGCGTAGACGATGGAAAGTCCACCTTAATCGGACATATTTTGTATGATGCAAAATTGTTATATGCAGATCAGGAAAAAGCATTGGAATTAGACAGTAAGGTAGGAAGTCGTGGAGGAGCTATTGACTATTCTTTATTACTGGATGGACTTATGGCAGAAAGAGAACAGGGAATTACCATTGATGTGGCATATCGTTATTTTACCACAGACAATCGTAGCTTTATTGTAGCCGATACTCCGGGACATGAAGAGTACACCAGAAATATGGCAGTAGGAGCTTCCTTTGCAGACTTAGCGGTTATCTTGGTAGATGCAAAGCAAGGTGTATTGGTACAGACCAGAAGACATGCAAGAATCTGTTCCTTAATGGGAATTCGTTATTTTGTATTTGCAGTAAACAAAATGGATTTGGTAAGATATGATGAAAAACGATTCAAAGAAATCGAAGCACAGATTGCAGAACTTACCAAAGAATTAAAACTTGCAAGTGTAAAAATCATTCCGGTATCAGCAACCGAGGGTGATAACGTTACAGAAAAGTCTCCAAATATGCCATGGTATGAAGGGGAAGCGTTGCTTCCGTACTTGGAGCAGGTAGATGTTTCCGAAAAGTCCAAAGAAGAAGGATTTTATCTTCCGGTACAGCGTGTATGCCGACCAAATCATACCTTCCGTGGTTTCCAGGGACAGGTGGAATCGGGAAACATTCAGGTAGGTGACGTGATTACAACCTTGCCAAGCCGTGAAGAAGCAAAAGTAAAGAGTATTTTAGTAGGGAACAAGGAAAGTCAGAGTGCTGTAAAAGGCAATCCGGTTACCATTCAGTTAGATAAAGAAGTGGATGTTTCCAGAGGATGTGTATTGGTAAATGGAAGTGACCTTCCGGTAAGCAATCACATTGTGGTAACTCTTTTGTGGATGGACGACGAAGAACTTGTTATCGGAAAAGATTATCTAGTAAAATTAGGAACGAGACAAATTCCGGGTGTATTAACTGCAATTAGACATAAAATTGATGTAAATTCCGGTGAATTCATCGAAGCAGACCATTTAGTAAAAAATGAAATTGCATTATGTGAGATTTCCTTACAGGAAAACATCGTAGTGGATGTATTCTCTCGTCACAAGACATTAGGAGAATTGATTTTAATTGACAGAATCACCAATATGACCTCTGCCTGCGGTGTAGTAGAAGAAGTAAAACAGGGACAGGAAGATGGAACCTACTCCTTCGTAGCCGGAGATATTAAGGCAAGAGGTGATGTTTTCGAAGAGTTCTATTACAATATGGAGAGCTTAAATATCGCCAAGGCAAAACCGGTAAAAGATATTTATACCGTAGGTGATACCATTCCGGTTAAGGGTGAAAGCTATCATTACCCGGATAACTTTGATATTTTAGTACTTCGTGATAAAGTAGTAGTAGAAATCAGAGAAGAGAAAGTAGCAGCAATTAAATTGATTTCCGAATACAATTATAGTGGTTATCCATTAGTAAACGGAAGAGGATTTGCAATCGGCGTAGAATCCAAAGAGCAGTATGAAGAATTCCTTGCAGATGTGAAGAAGACAGGAGAAAATCCGGATGCGGAACTTATGGATAAGTGGATGAAGTTTGAAACATATCGTAGCATTACATTCCATGATAATTTCTGGATTATTTAAGGAGGTAACAACAGATGGTAGAATCAGCAGGATTTAATACCTCATTATTACATAGCTGTCAAGAAGGCGATAAAAGTACAGGAGCAACACTGACACCGATTTTTCAGTCCAGTGCGTTCTATCAGCCTTCTGCCAGCCAGCATGAAAAGTTATTTCACAATCAGGCACCGGGATATTCTTATACAAGATTAGGAAATCCAACTATTACAGCCTTTGAAGAAAGAATGACAAAGTTAGAAGGCGGTGTGGCTTCTATCGCATGTGCCTCCGGTATGGCAGCATTGACCAATGCACTGTTGAATATTTTACAGGCTGGAGATGAAATTGTCTCCAGTGCCAGCCTGTATGGCGGCAGTATTGATTTGTTTCGGGATTTAGAGGCATTTGGAATACACACCATTTATGTGCGAAATAACGATTGGAAACAGATTGAGGAAAGCATTACAGAAAAAACCAGAGTTATTTTTGCAGAAACCATTGGAAATCCAAGATTAGATGTAACAGATATTCGTTCCTTAAGCGAATTGGCACATAAGCATGGACTTCCACTGATTATGGATAATACCGTTGCTACTGCATATCTGGTAAAACCATTAGAGCTGGGAGCGGATATCGTAATCAATTCCACCTCTAAGTACATCAACGGTCACAGCGATGCCATTAGCGGAGTAATTACTGATGGTGGAAGTTTTAAATGGGATGCAGAAAAATATCCGGGAATGAAAGAATTTAAGAAGTTTGGTAAATTTGCCTATACAGCAAAGCTTCGTAACGGATTGTTCCGAAACACCGGAGCATGTATGGCACCACAGACAGCTTATTATAATCTTCTTGGTATAGAGACCTTAGGACTTCGTATGGAGCGAGAGTGTGAAAATGCTTATAAACTGGCAGAGTATTTAGATAGTTTAGACGGTATTGAAGTAAATTATCCGGGACTTGCAAAAAGTCCATATCATACAATTGCAAAAGAAGAATTGGTAAGAGGATTTGGAGCGATTCTTACCATTCGTGTAGGAAGTAAGGAACGTGCATTTTCTATAATGGATCAATTAAAGATTCCAATGATTGTTTCAAATATAGGAGATACCAAGTCATTGGTTATCCATCCGGAATCAACATTGAATGTACACAGTACAGAGGAAGAAAAAGAAAGTGCCGGAGTATTTGATGATTTAATCCGAATTAGTGTGGGAATTGAAGATATCGAAGATTTAATTGAAGATTTTAAACAAGCAATCGAAAACAGCAACCAATAAGGTAGGCGATACGAAAGGAGAAATAAGATGGCAGTTGATTATGGAGCATTAAAAAAAGGCGGCTTCATGCGTCAGAAACAAAAAAATAATTTTTCTTTAAGGTTACAGGTGGTAGGAGGAACTCTTACCGCAGAAAACCTTAAAATCATTGCAGAGGTAGCAGAAAAATATGGTGATGGTCATGTTCATCTTACCTCTCGTCAGGGAGTGGAAATTCCATTTATCAAACTTGATGATATTGATGAAGTAAAGGAAGAACTGGCAAAGGGAGACTGTCATCCGGGTGTATGTGGCCCTCGTGTTCGTACCGTTACCGCCTGTCAGGGGTCTGAAATCTGTCCAAGCGGAAATATTGATTCTTACAAAATTGCATTGGAACTGGATAAACGGTATTTTGCAAGAGAATTGCCTCATAAGTTTAAGTTTGGTGTAACAGGATGTCAGAACAACTGCTTAAAGGCAGAAGAAAATGACGTAGGAATCAAAGGAGCACAAATCGTAAACTGGAAAAAAGAAGACTGCATTATGTGCGGTGTCTGTGAGAAGGCCTGTCGTGAAGGTGCCATTACCATTCAGGACGGCAATATCACCCTGGATGAGCAAAAATGTAATAACTGCGGAAGATGTGTAAAGTCATGTCCAACCGATGCATGGGAAGGAACTCCGGGATTTATGGTATCCTTCGGAGGAACTTTCGGAAATCATATCAGTGAAGGAAAGTCTTTACTTCCTGTTATTACAAGTGAAGAACAGTTGTATCGTGTAACAGATGCAGCAATTCAGTTCTTTGATGACTATGCAAATCAGGGAGAAAGATTTAAGTTTACCATTGACAGAGTAGGCGTTGACAAATTAGAAAAAGTATTGAAGGAGGCATATAATGGCTGATTATGTAATTGATGAAAGAGTAGATATTACCGATGTGGTTTGCCCAATGACCTTTGTAAAGGCAAAAGTGGCAATGGAAGAATTGGAAATTGGTCAGGTACTTGCAGTTACCATGAATGATGGTGAGCCGGTACAGAACGTACCAAGAAGTTTTAAAGAAGAAGGTCAGCAGATTTTAAAACTGATTGATAATGAAAACGGAACTTATGATTTGATAGTGAAAAAGTTAGAAGACTAGAGGTGAAAAAATGGCAGCAAGAGTAAATCAGGAGCAGTTTGAGACAGAAGTGTTAAAAAGTGCAATCCCGGTATTAGCCGAGTTTTATTCAGATTCTTGTATTCCGTGCAAACAATTATCTCCCATTTTAGGAGATATCGAAGATGACTATGAAGATAAGGTAAAAGTAGTAAAAATCAATGTAAACTTTGATAGTGATCTTGCAGCACAATATGAGGTAATGGCATCTCCCACAATTTTATTTTTCAAGGATGGTGCAGAAGTAAAACGGACACGCGGTTTGGTAAAAAAAGAAGAATTGGAAACAATTATTAAAACATTAATATAAAATCATGGAGGAAGAAAATGAAAGCAACAATCGCAGGAGTAAACAAAGAAATCGCAGAAGGAACAACAATTGCAAAATTAATCGTGGATGAAAAGGTAGAAAACGCAGAATATGTAACTGTTACCTTGAACGATGACTTCTTAGACAAGGAAGCATTTGAAACTACAGTCATCAAAGAAGGAGATAATATCGAATTCTTATACTTCATGGGAGGAGGAGCTTTTTAATGGCATTTACAAGTGAACAAATGGAGCGCTACTCCAGACACATTATTTTACAGGAAGTCGGTGTAAAAGGACAGAAGAAACTGTTAAATAGTAAAGTTCTGATTATCGGTGCCGGCGGATTAGGAGCACCGGCAGCAATGTATCTTGCAGCAGCAGGTGTAGGAACCATCGGAATTGCCGATGCAGATGAAGTGGATTTATCCAATCTTCAAAGACAGATTATCCATGCAACCAAAGATGTTGGTAAGGCAAAGGTAAAATCAGCAAAAGAAACCATCAATGAGATGAACCCGGATGTAACTGTAAATACATATCGTACCTTTGTTACGTCAGAAAATATTATGGACTTAATCAAAGACTATGACTTTATTATTGATGGAACAGATAATTTCCCGGCAAAATTCTTAATAAACGATGCTTGTGTTATGGCGAAAAAGCCATTTTCCCATGCCGGAATCATTCGTTTCCAGGGACAGTTAATGACTTATGTTCCGGGAGAAGGACCATGCTATCGTTGTGTATTTAAGAATCCACCACCAAAGGACGCAGTACCAACCTGTAAGCAGGCAGGTGTTATCGGAGCTATGGGTGGAGTTATCGGAAGCCTTCAGGCAATGGAAGCAATTAAATATATCGTAGGTGTAGGAGAACTTTTAACAGGAAAACTTTTAACTTACGATGCATTGAAAATGGAATTCCGTACCGTAAAATTACCAAAGAAAGTAAAAGATTGTCCAATTTGTGGAGAACATCCAACAATCACACAGTTGATTGATTATGAGCAGATAGAGTGTGACGGAAAATAAAATCATTAAGGAGGAGCGAGATGTTATATTTAAAACAGCAGGATTATGAAAAAATACTGGAACATTGCAAAAAAGGATTACCAAATGAGTCTTGTGGGCTAATTGGTGGCAGAAAAGAAGAAGAAAATCAGTATGTAGAAAAAGTATATCTGCTGACAAATGTGGATGCGAGTCGTGAACATTTTTCTATGGATCCAAAGGAACAGTTAGCAGCCGTAAAGGATATGCGCACCAATGGTTATGAACCTTTAGGAAATTTCCATTCTCATCCGGAATCTCCTTCTCGTCCATCTGAAGAAGATAAGAGACTTGCGTATGATTCAAAGGCAAATTATTTAATTCTTTCTTTAATGGAGGAAAACAATCCGGTTTTGAAGGCTTTTCGGATTGACGAGGAGAAAAATGTAACAGTAGAGCCAATTGAAATAATTTGACGAACTTCCAAATAAATGATAAAATTTAAGAAATATTATGCTTAAATAGGGTAATTAAGTATTTGGGAGAAGAGAAACGTGAGAGAAGAACTATTCCAGCCGAGAGAACTGAAAAGACAGCGGATTAATGAGTGCCTTGCAGAGGCAGTCAAGTTGCCACTGTGCATTGTGCAGGCATCCGCAGGAATGGGGAAGAAGACTGCCGTACGAGATTTTTTAGAAGAAGCAGGAGTACGATATTTTTGGTATTCTTTAAAAGAAGACCAATGTGATGATGAATGGATATGGAAACGAATCACAGAAGTTCTCGCACAGGAAGTAAAGGAAGAAGTGCGAGAATTTCTGGGAACTTGTTTCCCAAAGACCCCACAGGAAAGACAGAATTTTATACATCAGCTAAATCGAAGCGTACAAAAAGAAACAATCATAGTAATTGAAAATGAATATCAGGACACCTACAGCGAAGAATTTGATTTTTTGCTGGAAGACATTGCTGAGGCAGAGTTAGATCATCTGCATATTGTTTTAATCTGTCAGCGATTGTCTGGGTTCCGTTGTGGTAAGCTGATTTTAGATAGAAAATGTACTGTAATTCGTAAGAATATACTAAGTTTTACAGAAGAAGAGATTGGCACCTATTTTAAAAATAATGGGATAGATTTACCCTTTAAGGAAAGAAAGGCAATCTATCAATATACAGAAGGCTGGACTTCTGTCATATGTCTGATTTTAATTGATTATATGCGAACCGGAGAATTAAACAGTTTTTTCAGTGCATGGAATTTTATGAAGGAATTGGTATTTGATGAATTGTCTGAGACGGAACGTGAAATTATTATGAAATTATCTCCTCTTGAAAATTTTACCATGCAGGAAGCAATTTATGTGACACAGATGCCGGAGTGCCGAATAGAATTACAGAATTGTGCATTAGAGACTAATTTTATGGAATACGATATGGTGACTCGAACATTTCGACTTCACCATTTATTGCGATTAATTGCAGAAAAAGAATATACAGATCGAGGAAATTCTGTAAATGAAGTTTGGAAACGTTCTGCTATGTGGGAAGAGCGTCAGGGAAAAATGACGGCTGCAATTCAAAATTATATTAAAATAGGTGAAGAACAGGAAGTTTTCCGTGTATTAGAAAGTGAAAATGCATTAGAACTTTATCGAACCATACCCAAGGTATTTGAGAACTTTTTCAGAGGTGTATCAGTAGAAGAAAAGTTGACGCATTTAAAGGCATATTTAATATATATTTATTACTGGGAAGTATACGGTGTGATGGAAAATGCCCGTAGAGATTTTCAAGAGACTGAGAAATACTTTTATGAAAAAGGAATGGATAAAAGTCCTCAAAATAAGCGAATGTTAGGTGAAATGCTGATTATGCGCAGCATTATGAGTATTGATGATGTGGGCAAAATGGCAGAGACAATCCAACAAGCTTATGAAGTGTTAGAGGGAAGACCATCTGAGATATTTAATGAGCGGTTTATTGCTATGTTTATGGTACCGGAGCTATATGGAATTTATTATAGCGAGGCAGGAAAACTTCTGGGTTCCATTGAAAAGATAAAAGAGTTCAGCAGATATTATCTGGCACTGGTGAATGCAAAGGATTCCGGTTGGGAATGGATGGCAGAAGGTGAGTACTGTTATTTAATGGGCGATGTGCAAAGAGCCGTGGAAATTAGCGAAATTGCTTTTCAGAAGGCTTGTTTCCGCAAGGAAGCGGCGGCGATTATCAGTACCGCATTCTTAAAAATGAAATGTTACATATATCTTGGAAAATATACAGAATTGGTGGAATGCCTCAATGTATTAGAAGAGGCAGGAAGTGCCATCAATAAAAGAGAAAACATTACGGTGCTGTATGATTTGGTAAATGGATATATCCGACAGTGTATGGGAGAACCGGGAATTGCAGAATGGCTTAAGAATTATGAGCTTATTTCCTATAATAATTACTTTAAAATCACCTGTGCAGGAAGTGTTACCTACGGTAGAATTTTAATGGAAGAGGGAAAATATGCACAATTGACAGCTATTGCAGAAGATATGATGGAGTATCAGGAATGGAGCTCTAGCTGCTATTTACGGATAAAGGGTGGAGTCTATCTGACGATTGCTAAATATCATCTTTTTGGAGAAGAAGCTGCCAGAGAAGAATTGGAAAAAGTACTAAAAGTGGCGCAAAAAGATAATTGGTTGCATTGTTTATGGAGAACGCCGGAGAACTTTTACCAATTTTAAAATTGGTGGAAGATGACGAAATAGACCACGAGTACCTTAAAAAGGTGATTTTCCATTGTCAACAGTATCAAACAGGGCAAAACCTTATTTTAAATAAGGGAGAAGGTCAAAAAGAAGCAAGTTTGTTGACAGAGCGAGAATTAGAGATTCTTCAGCTTGTCAAAACCGGTTATAAAAACGGTGAAATTGGAAAAACTTTAAATATAGCTACTGTTACGGTAGAAAAAGCATTATCCAATATATATCGAAAGTTAAATGTAAAAGGAAGAACTGAGGCAGTAAAAAAATTAGAAAAAGTATTGTAAGCTCCATACCTAATTTTCTGTAAAAATATATGGAGTTCCATAATAGAAAAATATGGAGTTATTGTGTATAATACAAGAGAACTTTGTGAAGAGGGGTTACCTGATATCGGTGAGGGGGATATCAGGCAACAAGAAAATTAGGGCGAGTATTTACGCATAGAGTTAGGAGCATTACGTTTCGTAGTGCTTCTTTTTGGTATATGATAAAATAATTCATGTATGAAAGAAAAAACACACAAAGCATACTGTATATAGTATACTGTATACAAGAAATCCGAGAATGAAACAGCAGGATTTTAGAAACACTATAAAATACGATACCAAATAACAATTTCAATTAAAGAAAGGAGTCCATATGGAAAAAATTCAATTAGAAAAAGATTGTGGATGTGTAAATTTGAGAAAAGTTGCAATGATTGGCTGTGGTTTTGTAGGTTCTGCTTCCGCATTTAGTTTAATGCAGAGTGGAATGTTTTCTGAAATGGTGCTGATTGATGCAGACAAAGAAAAGGCAGAAGGAGAAGCATTGGATATCAGCCACGGTGTACCATTTGCAAGACCGATGAAGATTTATGCGGGAGACTATGATGATATTGTAGATGCAGCTATTATTGTAATTACTGCAGGAGCTAATCAAAAGCCGGGTGAGACCAGATTGGATTTGGTGCGCAAGAACATCGGTATTTTTAAATCTATTATTCCGGAGATTGCAAAACGTAATTGTCAGGGAATTTTACTGGTTGTATCGAACCCGGTAGATATTCTCACCTATACCGCATTAAAATTAAGCGGATTTGAAGAAAACAGAGTTATCGGTTCCGGTACTGTTTTGGATACTGCACGTTTGAAATATATGTTAGGAGAACATTTGCAGGTAGACAGCCGAAGTGTACATGCATTTATTATCGGAGAACATGGAGATAGTGAAATTGCAGCATGGAGTAGTGCAAATGTATCGGGAATTGCAGTGGATGATTTCTGTGAAATGCGTGGACACTATCAGCATGATGAAGCAACAGAACGAATTGCAGAAAATGTAAAAAACAGTGCCTATGAGATTATTTCTAAGAAACATGCAACTTATTATGGAATTGCTATGGCAGTACGAAGAATTTGTGAGGCAATTTTAAGGGATGAGAAGTCAATCATGCCAATTTCCAGTATGATGCACGGAGAATATGGAATTGAAGACATTGTATTGTCCATGCCTGCTATCGTAGGAAAACATGGTATGGAGAATCGAGTACCGATTTCTTTAGATCAGGATGAAATTAAGAAATTAAAAGAATCGGCAGATATTTTGAAGGATATATTAAAAGAACACGAACTTTAAAATAAGAGATTAGCCACAGGGACTTTGTATATAAGAAACTGTGGCTGATTTGTTGTTTACACAACATGGACTTTTTTAGAAAAAAATGATAAAATAATGAGAAGTGTTCAGCAGTTTGGCAAAGGAGAGAAAATGAAAAAGGGAATATTATTTGATTTAGACGGAACATTGTGGGATTCTTCAGAAGAAGTAGCCTATTCGTGGAAAATGGCATTAGAACAGCGCAAAGATGTGGAAAAAGATATTACCATGGAGGATATTCAGAGTGTAATGGGAAAAACCATGGAGGATATCGCAAATATTCTTTTTGCTGAGTATGATGTGGAAAAGAGAATGGAGCTATTAAAATATTGCTGTGAGATAGAAAATGAATATATTCGCACGCATGGAGGAAAGCTTTTAAAAGGATTAGAGGAAACCTTACAAAAGTTAAAACAGGCAGGATATCATCTCTATATTGTAAGCAATTGTCAGGTGGGATATATTGAAGCATTTTTAGAATATCATAAGCTGGGGAGTTATTTTGATGACTTTGAGAGCTATGGCGGAACCGGAAAGCCGAAGGGAGATAATATCCGTTTGGTGGTAGAACGCAATCATTTGGACAAAGCGGTTTACCTTGGAGACACGCAGGGAGATTATGAGGCAACCATGCAGGCAGGACTCCCATTTATCCATGCAAGAACCGGATATGGAACGATTAATGTAGAAGTGCCATTTATTCGGGAACTTTCAGAATTGCCGGATAAGGTAAAAGAATTTTTGGATAGATAGGATAATGATAAACAGAGTAGTTAGAACAAGATAATTAGAGCAAGATAATTAGAATAAAAAGTAATTGGAAATAAGGCAATTAAAACGAAGATAATCAGAATAAGGATAAGCAGGAGGATAAAATGGAAAAGATTGCAAGTTTTACAATAGACCATATTAAGTTAGAACCGGGGGTGTATGTGTCAAGAAAGGATCATGTGGGAGCAGAAGTGATTACCACCTTTGACCTTCGCATGACAAGCCCTAACGATGAACCGGTGATGAATACAGCAGAAGTGCATACATTAGAGCATTTGGGAGCTACATTCTTACGAAATGATAAAGAGTATAAGGAAAAAGTTATTTATTTTGGACCTATGGGATGCCGTACCGGATTTTATTTGTTATTGGCAGGAGATTATGAATCGAAAGATATCGTAGAGTTAGTAACAAGAATGTATGAATTTATGAGAGATTTCAAAGGTGAGGTGCCGGGAGCAAGTGCAAAAGATTGCGGCAACTATTTGGATATGAATCTTGGCATGGCAAATTATCTTGCAAAACGTTATCTGGAAAATACATTGTATGGAATTGATGAAAAGCATCTGGTATATCCACAATAATGATAAGGAACAGAAGATATTTTAGAAAAGCAGGAGAAAAGAAAATGAAAAAAATCGGAATTATCGGTGCCATGGAACTGGAAGTAGAAGAACTGAAGAGTAAGATGGAGATTACTCGTAAGGAAGAAAGAGCTTCTATGGAGTTCCTAGAGGGAATGTTAAATGGAACAGATGTGGTAATTGTACGAAGTGGAATTGGTAAGGTAAATGCAGCACTTTGTACTCAGATTCTGTGTGATGTTTTTGAGGTAACACATATTATTAATACAGGAGTTGCAGGTTCTTTAAAAAATGAAATCAATATTGGTGATATTGTAGTATCTACGGATGCCTTACACCATGATGTGGATGTAAGAGTATTTGGATATCCGTTAGGAGAAGTACCACAGATGGGATGTCTTGCATTTCCGGCAGATGAAAAGCTGAGTGCTTTGGCAGTGGAATGTTGTAAGGAAGTAAACCCGGATATTTCTGTATACAACGGAAGAATCGTAAGTGGAGATCAGTTTGTCAGTGATAAAAAGGTAAAAGAGCATATTATCACAAACTTCGGAGGATTTTGTGTAGAGATGGAAGGAGCCTCCATTGCTCATGCAGCATATTTAAATCATGTGCCATTTGTAATTATTCGTGCAATTTCAGATAAGGCAGATGATAGTGCAGAAATGGATTATCCAACCTTTGAAAAGGCGGCAGCAGCCCACTCCGCAGCATTAGTAGAGCATATGCTCCCGTTGATTTAGTGATTTTGAAATGAATGAAAAAAATAGGGGATGTAAAAATGGCAGGAAGTCATATTGCAATTCCTACGATTCTGAAAGTAGGAAAAGGAACATTAGGAAACTTAGGAATGTATCTTCAGGCGAACCAAATGAAACATGCAGTCATTTATTTTGGAAACGGTCTGATTGAGATGTTTGGAAACATGGTAATGCAGTCCTTGAAAGAACAAGGAGTTACCGTAGTAGAGTATCGGGAGTTAGATTCCATACGAATAGAGGATATTATTGAACTGGCATTTTCCATTGATGTAAAAACACAGGTCATTGTTGGAATTGGTGGAGGAAAAGTAATCGATGCCGCAAAATACGCAGCTTATTTGCGAAAACTTCCGTTTGTCAGCGTGCCTACTTCTGCATCCAGTGATGGATTTTCCAGTGCCAGTGCATCTTTATTGGTAGACAGAAAGAGAAATTCCGTACCGGCAAGAATGGCATATGGAATTATCGCAGATACAGATATTATTAAAAGTGCACCGGAAAAGTTCTTGTATTCTGGAATTGGCGATTTAGTATCGAAAATTACAGCATTATATGACTGGGTATATGAGGATGAAAACGGATATGCAGTAGTAAATGATTTTGCGGTAATGATTGCAAAAAAGGCGGTAAACAGTTTTGTTAGAACTCCTTTTGAAAGTATAAAGGATGACTTATTTTTGCGGGAATTACTGGATTCGCTGGCAATGAGTGGAATTGCAAATGAAATTGCAGGCAGTAGCGCACCAACCAGTGGAAGTGAACATCTGATATCCCATGCATTAGATAAAATGTTAGAAACACCGCAACTTCATGGAATACAGGTAGGAATTGCCACTTATTTGATGAGTGTGGTACAAGACCACCGTTATAAACGTGTAAATACCATCTTTACCGATACAGGATTTTGGGATTATGTAGAGACATTGGAGTTAAAACGAGAAGATTATGAGAAAGCCATTGATTTGGCACCGACCATAAAACCATATCGTCACACCTATTTGCATGAAGAAAAGTATCGTGCTTTGGCAAAGCAGGTGTTGCATGAAGATGATGTATTAAGGAGAATTTTAAAGTAGTCCTTTTAAGGCAAAATAGTAGAAAATCAAAGAAAATAGTCCTTCATAAGTTCATGTTTTGTATATAACTTATGAGGGACTATTTTTATGCAATAGGAAGTGGACTCTTTGTTCTATATGGTATAATTATTTAAAAGTCAATTTCTTCGTCATAGTAGCAGGCTTTTAATAATTTTTCCATTTCTTCCGGAGTAGGAATTCTTGGATTAGAGCCGGTACATGCGTCAGAGATAGCCAGTTTTGCCACTTCCGGTAATTTTTCCATAAATTCTTTTTCGTCAATAATACCGCCTTCATAATCTTTGATACAAGAAGGAATTTCCAAAGATACATTCATGGATTTTAACTCTGCAATCAAAGCATCTACTAATTCAGCATCAGAAGAACCTTTCAAGTCGATAAATCGTGCAATTTCAGCGTAACGTTTCTGTGCTTCCGGATTTTTTGCGTTATATTTGATAACTTTTGGCAGATACATCGCATTTGCACATCCATGTACAATGTGACCACCACTATAAGCAGCTCCGGTTTTGTGTGCCATGGAGTGAACAATACCAAGCAAAGCATTAGAAAATGCCATTCCTGCAAGACATTGTGCGTTGTGCATACGGTCACGGGCATCCATATCTCCGTCAAAAGATGCTTTTAAGTCATTGTGAATCATTTTAATAGCATGAAGTGCTAATGGGTCTGTATAATCACAATGAAGCGTAGAAACATATGCTTCGATGGCATGTGTCATAGCGTCCATTCCGGTATGAGCAGTCAGCTTCTTTGGCATTTTTTCAGCAAGCTCCGGATCAACAATAGCAACATCCGGTGTGATGTTAAAATCAGCCAAAGGATACTTAATACCTTTTTTATAATCGGTGATAACAGAAAAAGCAGTTACTTCGGTAGCAGTTCCGGAAGTAGAAGGAATTGCACAGAATTTAGCTTTTGTTCTTAAAGTCGGAAAACTAAAAGGAGTAATTAAATCTTCGAATGTAGTATCTGGGTATTCATAAAATGCCCACATAGCCTTTGCAGCATCAATTGGAGAACCGCCACCCATAGCGACAATCCAGTCCGGTTGGAATTCCTGCATTTTTGCAGCACCTTTCATAACCGTATCTACACTTGGGTCAGGCTCTACGTTTTCAAAAAGAGTGACTTCCATTCCGGCTTCCTCTAAATAAGAAACAGCTCGGTCAAGAAAGCCAAAACGACGCATAGAACCGCCTCCAACGACTAAAATGGCTTTTTTGCCGGTTAAATTCTTCAGTTCTTCCAAACAACCTTTTCCGTGGTACAAATCTCGTGGTAATGTAAATCTTGCCATAAAAAACCCTCCTATTAAAGAAAAATCGTTAAGTTATAATAAAATCCTATCATCAAAACAAATAAAAGTCAAATAAAAACAAAACATGTTTTGTATAAAATGCACAAAGAAATAAGAAAAAATAAGAAACAATATATTTCATAATATTTTCTTAATTTATAAAAAATTCATTGTTTCCGGAAAAGGGCTGTGCTATAATTCTGTTGATAAAATAGTTTAAAGGGTGATTTTATGAGAGAAAAGTTAAAAGACTTCCTATATCGGTACCGACATGGATGGATTTTATCTTATTTGATAATATATCTGATATGGTTTGCATATTTGGAAAATACAGTAACCAGACGTTTTCATGTAATACATATGGCAGTAGATGATTACATTCCTTTTATAGAAGTATTCATTATTCCGTATTTATTATGGTTTGGTTATGTAGCAGTAGCAATTATTTATTTCTTCTTTAAGAATGTTTCGGATTATTATAAGTTATGTTGCTTTTTATTTGTGGGAATGACAATATTCCTAGTGGCATCTACTATATATCCCAATGGACATTATTTAAGACCAAGAGTATTTGAAAGAGATAATATTTTTGTAAGTATGGTACAATGGCTGTATGCAACAGATACACCGACGAATTTATTCCCAAGTATTCATGTATATAATTCCCTTGGGGTACATATTGCAATCAGCCACAGCGAGCAATTGAAAAATAAAAAGTGGATTCAATGGGGCTCCTTTATTTTGATGTGTTCCATTATTGCATCTACCATGTTTTTGAAACAACATTCTGTATTCGATGTACTTACCGCATGTGCAACTGCAATTGTGATGTATACTTTCGTATATGGAGGCAATTGGCAGGAAAGCAAGAAGCGTGTATATCAGAGACAATATCGAGAAATTTAGAAAACAGCAGCACCTGTTCTAAGGAGAATAGGCGTTGCTGTTTTTGTATTATAGGAAAAACGTGTTATGTTAAAGTAAAAAAGTACAGAATGAAAAATATAAATTTTGAAATGGATGTAATCCTTTTAGTAGATTGCATATAATAATATAATCACTTGACGTACATAGGGACGTATAACACTAACTGAGAGAAAAATAATAAAAAACAAGATTGACAACAAAAGACAAAATATTTACAATAAAAAGAATTTGAGGGAAGAATTAGATAGGGAAAAGTAAGGGAACATCCGGTTCTGCAATTCAGCAGACTGCTAATTCGGTAATTAATTCCAGAAAACATAAAAAT
>NZ_JAHLQD010000018.1:0-47072 GCF_018918225.1 Roseburia sp. MSJ-14 | reverse complement strand
TGTCGGCGTAGCGCCCGCAGAGGATGACGGCGTCGACTTCAACGAGCGCATGAAAGAGATCCACGCGGAACTGCTCAAGCTCCAAGCCGAATCCAACACCCTCATGCAGACCATCTCCGAGAACATGAAGGAGTTGGGATTATGAGTTGGGCAACAGAAAAACTGGGCGATATTGCCGAATTTAGTAATGGACTGAATTTTGATAAGACAGCATACGGAGAAGGCATTCATATTATTGGAGTTTCTGATTTTACTAATAATTTCTATCCTTGTTACGATACGCTGTCACAAATAAAAGAAGAATATGTTAACGAAAAGAGTTTGCTGGAAGATGGAGATATTGGGAAGAGTTTTAAAAAATATGGTTAATTGAGTCTGGCTAATGCGTACAACCTATGAATAAAATAATGTTGACTAACCTGCTAAATGGGTTATAATATAATAAAATGCATTGATCAATCAAAATGGAAAAGCAAAAATATAGATATAATGAGAAAATGGTTGGTCTGATGTTGAAACTCCCATAATCTGCACATACTATGCTTGATGCAAATAAGATCAAATGGAGAATGATATATGTTACGGATACACTTCGGAAGTCTCCCGAAAGAGATTTACAATACAGAAGTTTATTACGAGAATCAATACGATAAGGAATGGGTCATGGACGAGTTTGCCCGCAGAGTTATTCGCGATATTGATGCGTCCGAGGTTCTTTCTCCCGATGTCATTTCTAACGATATTTTCGGCTCGTTTGCGTCAACCGAATTATCAGCAGGCGTCAAGACACTACTGTTAATCAAAAACATGCCGAACAAGATTTTCAACATCTCAAACTGCGGGGATAATTGCGCAAAGTATCTGCTGGAACTGGCGAAAGACCAAGACATAAAAGTCACGCTTCACCACGCTATGGATTTTGGAGACGACTTTGCAGTAAAGGTAGTTAACGACAGAAAGAGAAAAATCATCACCGACCCAGCCGAACTGCTGATGCTTGCACATCACTATCTTAGAGGTGAAGATAATGAAGGGTAACATGGAAAGTTATAACGCAGTATTAATAAGTCAAGGGTTATCGCAGCAGGAGAGGATGAAGAGACTGCATGACTTAGCTGTGAAGCAGTTGACTACACTGGAATCTATAGAAGTTGGCACATTGCCGCAACTCCCAATTTCATAGTCTCATAAAATGGATTTTGAGCAAAAAGACAGCCTCCAAATCGAGCAGATTTGGAGGCCTTTTTCATGCCTTTTCAGAGGGTACTACTAAGATGATGCTATTTCAATACTATGAGCAAAGTTTTGGGCGATTTCGGAGCAGATTTCAGACGGCTGATACTGAAATCAGGGCAAAAAAATAATGACCAAAACATCACTGTTTAAGCCATTCTTACGGTAAAAAGAACAATAAAAAAGGGTCTCCTCTTAGACATTTGGAGACCGCTGCTCTACCAACTGAGCTATACCCCTAAATATTGAGTTGAACGAGAGGGTGTCGCATGAACGTGCGGCACTTTCTTTCGTGCGAGAATTAGTATATCATCGAATGCTGAAAATGTCAAGATAAAAATGAAAACTCTGTTGATTATCCCAGGCAGATTCTACAGGTTTTTGATGGTGATGGCAGTTTCAGCGAACGGATCGCCTCATTTGTCCTCTTTCAAGTGCATTTCTCCTTTTTCAGCAGATAAAATCAACTTTTCCTCCATGCGGCTATTCTGCGGCTGAGGTAAGGTTTTCGTATGTGTAGGATTTGCAGTATTTTCTGGAGTTAAACAAGTTTAATCCCGAGCCGTTGTTCGATTCTTCGATGATATTACACTTTCGTATGCCCTTGCCGTGACGGATTTGCTGATTGTGAACTTTTCCTATTCGCAAAAGAGCTTCCAAAACAACGGAACGTTGTTTGCATCTGTACGAAACGTTGATTGACCTTTCTCCTGCTCTGCACTACAATAAAAGTACGGTACCGATAACATTGAAAGGAAAAAGTATTATGACAAACACAATCGGAAACAACATAAAGGAAAAAAGAATAAAATGCGGCTTTACCCAAGAGGAGGTCGCCAACCGCATCGCTGTCACGCCTCAAGCGGTAAGCAAATGGGAAAACGGCGGCGGTCTGCCGGACATCACTCAGATTGCACCGTTAGCAAGATTATTCGGCGTCAGTACAGACGCACTGTTGGGTGTTGCAACCGACTTGCAGGGTGCGGCACATCTGAACACTGCGCAGGAACATGTAACAGCGCTTTTAGAAAGTACGCAGCCGATCACCGAACGACACCTCGCCGCATACCGATACTTGTGCGAGGAATCCGACAGAGAACCGGCAAACTATCCGCTAATGTGTCTGTGTATCAACCACGGTGCGGAAATCAGCCGATACACTGATTTTGACGGTTTTTTGTCCGACCGTCCCGAGGAAAAGCACAGTATCTTTGCCGACTGCGAACGCAGAAATGCTTGTATTGACCGTTACTGCGAGGACAGAAACGTTATCGAAAAAGCAGACTTTGCCATGGCATGGATCTACTTACACTGTCAAGAGTTTGATAAAGCAAGAAAACGGATCGACCGTCTTCCGAGTCTTATGAGCAATAATCTCAGAGAACCGCTCGAAGCCCAGCTTGCACTGTTTGAGCACGGATACGCGAGCGAAAAAGAGGTGATCAAGAATAATATGCGCAAGCTGCTGCACGCGACCGGCAAGGAGTTTGCTTACAGCTTTGAGGATATTGCGCGCGAGGAAAAAGCTGAGGAAAGCGCTGCTTTTTTTGAGAAAATGTGCGGCATCATAAAAGCGTATGAAGCATTTGACTTCCTCTGCGACATAGCAAAAGAATGGGAGAAGGAGATCAGCCAATTTTTGCCTAAGGATTGAATAACCGCATATAGTTACCCGCCTGTTCACAGTGTATGAGCAGGCGGGAATTTTTTCTGTATATATAAATGATAATCGAATAAATCAGAATTTGTCAGATAATAATTACAGACAGAAAAATGCTTTTGTAATGCTCACCCATAGGGATCACACCCATTCAAAACAATCCTTACCCGCTCCAAGTTCAAAGTGGTATTTCACAAGACCTGTATCCACACCGGTAAAGATGCCGTTATCGCAGGAGATAGATACCTTATTTCCTTTACCTTTGATGGTGAATGCCTGTTTTGCCAGTGCGGTAGGTGCCAAGAGTGCTGCTTCAATGCCGTTCTTAAACCACTGTGGTGCTTCTCCGTCGTATGAACTGACCTGTTCTGCTGTCTTTGTCTTATGTGGAACACCTTGTGTCTGGCCATAACCAACAGCGATGATTCCTACAGGCTTTGCACCTTCGATTTTTTTCTGTGCTCCTTTTCGATTATAGGTACCGCCGACCCACCATGTATTCAGTCCCAGCGTCTGTGCGTAAAGCATCAGATCAGCTCCACAGTATCCACACAGTTCATCTGCACCATCAGGCCCGGCCATGATAAAGAAATTGTTGACCCCCTTAGCGAGGATCAGTTTGATCACACCGGGAACAGCACTATCATCATTGGTCATCAATTTGATAGATAGTCCATACTGCTCATTATTCTCTCTTACCCGACGATTCAACTTTTCTACGATATCCTCCGGAATAGGTTCATCAGTGTACTTTCGAACCATATGACGTTCTTTCATTGCCTGCTTCATATCCATGTTATTTACCTCCTCGCACCTCGGTGCCTGTTTATAAGAGAAATGAATATTCCTACAAATCCCGATTTTTCTTTTGATTATTATATCATTTTCATTCAATGATTTCCTCAAGAACCCGAACGGCAAGCGCTACCATATCTCTGCAGGTCGTGGTGAATAATTCGTGCTTTACAGCGTATTCTACTCCCTCCTGCGTGGTAATATCACAGCCGAGTATCTCATTGCAGATATATGTTCCGTTAAGTTCCTTAAAGCGATCCAGAAAACGGTTAGTCATCTGATTGGTTTTGTTTCGACTGTCGAGATCGTCTTTATCGGCTTGACCGTACATCATTCCGAGCACCATTAACGCTCCCGAACAAGCTCCGCACACCTCGCCTTTTCTCATTCCTGCGTTAAAGCAGGCGGCGATTTTCAACGCTTGTTCTTCCGTTAATCCGAGCTCGTCGGCATATGCGGCAAGAACAGACTGTGAGCAATGAAATTTATCTTTGAAATAGGATAACGCTTTTTCTTCGTGTGTCATTTAAATCCTCTCCTTAGTATAGATTAATGCTGTAAATCAGAATTTATTCTACTGTAAACTCTGTCCAATCAATATGATTATACTGCATTACATCGTCCGCTTTTTTCATACCGAGTTTTTCATAAAACGGTATCGCTTTATCATTGACGATCAGGTATACGGCGATATCCTTTTCGCCGCCTGCAACGGAAAGTGCCGTTTTCATCAGACGGGAGCCGATCCCCTGATGTAGATACGCTCTGTCCACGCCCAGATCTGTTATATACAGCCAATAAGCATAATCCGTTAATCCGAATAAGACACCAACGATCTTATG
Source organism: Roseburia sp. MSJ-14 (assembly GCF_018918225.1). Lineage (NCBI taxonomy): Bacteria > Bacillati > Bacillota > Clostridia > Lachnospirales > Lachnospiraceae > Roseburia > Roseburia sp. MSJ-14. Next base: position 42,542 of record NZ_JAHLQD010000018.1, on the reverse strand, counting down.
CTCTTGATTTCTTGCGACAAGGCTGACGGACACATTATCGACCAGTTTTTTGATCCGTTGTTCAAAGCGTTCCTTCGGATACTGCGAGCCTAAGTCTGTCCTTTTAAGAAAATCAATGTATTCCTCAGATGACAGGCGTTCCTCCTTGATTATTACAGAATTGTCCACATTAGCACATCCCCTAAATTCCGATTTATCTTTCTATCATTATATCATTTCAGCCTGATTTTGTCTATCTGTTGTGCCGGAAGCGTTTTTCCAGTGTGAGATGCACCCGTAATCAGTATGATCATTTTTTTCTCGTCAAGATTAAATATGTCAGTATCGGTCTCCATTTTCCTTTCGTGCTTCTGCCGTCCATTTGGAGATGAAATCCGTCTTCGCATCTGTATATGCATCCCGGTCATGCTCATATTGTTTCCAAAGCCGGAGCTTCAAGGTTTCATATTCTTTTGCCACGGCAGGATGCTCGTTCAAATAATCACGAAAGTACAGTTCATCATTGTCCCCTGCGTACCGCAGATGGATATGATATACTTTATCCGCAAATCCGTTTTCAGTATATCCCTTATTAAGTGAAATCCGGTTTGCCTCGGCGTACATGACGGTAAAACCGCTCTGTTCCAATAGTTGTGCTATATCTTTCATGTCAGTGCTTTGAGGAATCTCAATCATCACATCAACAATATTTTTAGCCCATATTCCCTGAATGGCGGTGCTTCCGATATGACTGATCCGCACAACAGGCTGAGCAGCTAAAAGACCGGTCAGCGTTTGCCTGATCTCATTGAAGCTATCTTTCCACCGATCATCGTGCGGCACAAGAAAGATGGGAAACAATGCCCATAACTCTTCCAATGTCATTTTAGATAAATCTTTTCCCATGCCCAAAGCCTCCATAAATTCCGATTTATCTTTCCAAAAGTATAACACAAAACACAAGATTAAATTGTAATGTGTGCTTCAAACGCTCAAACTGAAAGTTGCGCTCTCTTATTTGCAATATATCTCAATTGCTTTTGCTGTAAACAGAGCAGTTCCTTCTCCACCATAGCTATCAATGTTTTCGGTAAATTCTCCGCCACTTGCATACATCTTTCCCAGACCTGATAAAATTTCTTTTGTACAGGTGTAATAATTCTCTGTGATGAAATCCTGCAATTTTTTCACCTGTAATTGAACCGTATCACAGGACGTATCTAATTCTTTTATCTTGCCAAACTCTGTAAAAATAAGCATAAAACGATTGATTACATCCTTCTGCTGTGTATCAGACACCCCTTTCGTCTTTTCTTCAAATTCCTGATACTGGGCTATCTGTCCCCATTGTTCCTTTGCACGCTTTGAATAATCTTCCATCTTTTTTTTATCAAATACTTTAAAATACGTCTTATTTACTCCCATCGTTTTTATTCTTCGAGCAAAATCAATCAAATTTTCTATATGTTCCTTCTTCAATACCAAAAGTTCTATTTGCTGCTCTAATACTTTTTCCTTATTAAATTTAGGATTATATATAATATCTTTGATTTCTTTCAGTGGAAATTCCAATTCTCTAAACAATAAAATCTGTTGCAACCTTTCTAATGCTTCTTCATCATACAAACGGTATCCTACCTCTGTATACTCAGTTGGTTTTAACAGTCCGATACTATCATAGTACTGAAGGGTACGTATACTTACTCCTGTTAGCTTACTTACCTCATTTACTGTCCTCATAGGTATTTCCTTTCCGAATAATGGTCGTTTCACTCCAAAATCCATCTATTTCTTTCAAAATTTCTTCTGCTGGAAGTATTGTTGCGTCAACAATATCTTTTCCAGTTTTATCCAAATAATATTTCACCATATAATATCCGCATGCATACCCAGCACAATAAGGCATACCCACCGGAATATAATTTTGTAATTTTGCCATTTCATCTCCATACATATATGATGTAATATTGTCAAATCCTTGCACTTCTAAAGCGTCCTGGATAAGTGGCTTAATATATTCATTTAACATTTCCTGGTCAGTTTTACTAACCCATGGTCCTAAGTTCTCTTCACCGTAAAGTTTTACTGCAAAATTTTCTGCCAATCCTTCACAAATCATATATTCTGCTAATGATATTTCATTACTCCACTTTATATATTGAAATCTTACATTATGATTCGTCTCATGAGCTAATACAACTGGAATCCTTGTTTTTGTCGTTTCAGAAGGTACTAATGATCCAAATATGTATCCCGGAATTCCACCATCACCACAATAACCATCATTCATCACCGAATAGGGACTTGATGGATCTGCGAGCATCAATGTAAACATATACTCTTTAACCTTCAAATCTATTCCATGACTAACAAATGTCATAAGAGAGCTTTCAATAGATGCCACGCAATCCGTCCATAACTTTTCATCTGCTAATTCTGCAATATATTTTTGTTCTGTGTCTCCTATTTTTTGTGGCAATAAATATCCTAACATACCGCTTGCCATCACCACATCATATCCGCCAGATTGTTTTGCTTTCAACGGACAGTGATACATATCCCATTTCTTTTCAAATTTTTTCATAAAGTCATAGCGATATATATCATCTTTCTTCTCTAACGATGCATTTGCTATCTTTCGATAAATCTCATCTGATTTTACTATTTCTATTATAAATTCATGCATATCATTTCCTCCTATCGATAAGTACACTTTAAACTATTACGCAACGTAGGAGTCAAGACTTTTTCCAAATATTTATCTGATGAAACTTCAAAGTTTCATTTTCTTTATTCTATCACATGGGTGTGAATTTGCAATGAACATTCTAAAACTTGTTGCCCAAGAATGATTGCTCCTGCAATCGTTCCTGGGCGGCAAGTCCACAAAGGGGTAGCTGTCGCAAGACAGCGCAGGGGAAGTGTAGCTTCCTCTGGATGATTGGAGCAAAGGACTTTTGCGGAAAGCATCAAGCTCCCTGCTATTAAAAGCGCTGATAATATTCCCGTTGACGTTTACCGCAACTATGACCTGAATATCGAACTGAATATGAATATTCTCCGGTTCTTCCTCGGCATGGAGGAGACAGAGAGCTATCCTATTACAGCATAAAATTTACCCGCCTGTTCACATCGCGTGAGCAGGCGGGTATTTTTACAATAGAAAGAATTATAATCGGGTAAATCAGAATTTGTATCATTCTCTGATGAGTGCATACATTTTCATATCAACAATATTGCCACATTTCACGGCGTTACTTCTTAATGTTCCTTCATATTGGAATCCCGCTCTTTCTAACGCTCTACATGAGGCTATGTTGTGCGCAAATGGCTCAGCAAATATACGGATAATATCTGTATTTTTAAAAATATACTTACAGACTTGCTTAATAATACTTGTCATATAGCCATTTCCCCAATAGGACTCGCCTATATAATATCCCATTTCAGCAGTTCGAGAATGGATATTATCTTGCCGAAACACTCCGATACTCCCAATCACTTCATCATCAAGTGTTATCGCAAACGCATAAGTATTGTCCTTATTTGCCGATAGCATAGCCGAGATAAAATTCTCTGCATCTTGTTCCGTGTACGGGTAAGGCAGCCCATCTTTAAGATTATTCAAAACCTTCGGATTATTTAGATTTTCTGCCAAAACAGATTTATCGCTGATTCTCCATTCTCTTATTGATAAATTCATAATTATCCTCCGTATATTCCGATTAATCTTTCTATCATTATATCATTTCTGCCTGATTTTGTCTATCCGTTAAATAGTTAGCGATTCGTTTCAGGGATAAAAAACAGGCATCCTCATATAAGGCTGCCTGCGATTGCCATAATAGTAAATGCGATAAATCAGAATTTGTCATTTTCTTTTGGCTTTTTTGGGCTTTCTTTCGGGCAGTTCCGCATACATGCCTTTCAGTAATTCTGCAATCAAATCCTTGTCTTCAAATTTGTCAAATACGTGCATCAGTGTTTTAGAACCTTCGTAAGGATAACGCAGTTCTGAGTCGGCAAGAAGTCTGTCCGATGTCGGTGTTCTCTTCAAGAACAGTTCATTACCTCCGATATCACCGATCAGCTTACCGTTAAGGTAAACAAGATATCCGCCCATCATGGATTTTATGACAGTTTCGCCGACGGCAGAAAAACACTCACGTACATATTCGTTAAAATCATTCACAGTGATTACCTCCGCAAATTCCGATTTATCTTTCTATCATTATATCATTTCAGCCTGATTTTGTCTATCCGTCAAACAAAAAAAGACCTTGATGAAAACGAATCCATCAAGGTCAAATTCATTAAATATGCGTCAGTACAAGTTGCTAAATACATTTGAGAATAGGATCGATATATTTTTTATCAGTCCAATCACACTTGTTTTCTCCGGCATCCATTATTGCTTTCTCCCATATTTCATAATCGGCAGGATCCTTTTTGCTTACTGCTTTTCTCAGCATTTTACACAGTGTCTTGTCCTTGAACGACATTGAATCCATATCCCATGCACCACGGCAATAAAAAATCGGAATATCAGATAGTTTATCCTTCATATTATGACTTCTGATCTGCTTAAAAGCATCTTCGTCATATGGGGACGCACAGCAGAAAAACACGATTATCTTCTTATCGGATAATACATCGATATTCCTTTTCAAAAAAGAAAGACCGGCTATACCCATTGCATATATTCCACCGCCTAATACGATGATGTCATATTTTTCGACTTCTTTTATATTCGCTTTTTTCGTTTCGACACATTCAAATCCCGTAGCTTCCGATATCCAATCGGCGTATTTTTTTGTAGCACCGTATTTGGATTGATAAAGAATAATACCTTTCATAATTCTGCGCTCCTATATTTTCCGATTTGTCTTTTTGAAATTATATCATTTCAGTCTGATTTTGTCTATACCCCAAATAAAACAGGCAACCTCATATAAGGCTGCCTGCGATTGCCATAATAGTAAATGCGATAAATCGGAATTTGAATTCCCCGAAATCATTAGCATTCGCCAGTGATTATAGGGTTTTAATGAAATCCTCTGAAACCGTTGAAAACAAAGGATTTTCCGCAATCTGCTCACCGAATCCCGTTATTAAATGTTACACCATTTCTACAACGCCCGCGCCGCTCATAAAGGCAAAAACAAGGGCAAGATAAAATCATAACAGGATATAACAAGGTGTGGCAATCGGGCGGCAGGGAGCGATCCTCGCCGTCGTTTTTGTGAAATAAAAATATCTTGACAATTACATCGAGGTTCGATATAATGTATAGCGAAGTTCGATGTATTGAAGTGAAACAGTCTGGAGGATTTATGGATAGTAAAATAAGACGAATCTATGTCCCCATGACAGAGAGCGGATTCTATATACTATTCTGCTTGCAACAACCACAACATGGTTATGGCATCAGTCAACAGGTCAAACAGATGACCGGAGGCGATTTAGTTATAGGTGCTGGAACTATGTATGGAACTCTCTCGAAAATGGAAAAGGATGGGCTCATAGCTTTCGTAAGAGAAGAAGAAAAACGAAAGCTGTATCAGATTACTGGTCTTGGGGCAGAAATCTTATCTCTTGAAATTCGACGCATTGAACGTCTATACAAAAACAGTAAAGGAGAGAAAATAAATGAGTAACAGAAAGACGATGATTCGCTTTTTTACAATAGCAGATTATGAAGAAGAGGAGATTTGGCTGCGTGAGCAGCACAAAAAGGGATGGAAGTTGATGAAAACGATACTGCCCTGTTTCTATATCTTTGAAAGCTGCGCTCCAGAGGACGTTGTATATCGTTTGGACTATAAGAATAATACGGAAGACCATGATTATCTTCAAATCTTCAATGACTACGGATGGGAGTATTTTAACCGCTGTGTTGGATGGTTATATTTCCGCAAACCAGTGTCAAATGCAGATACAGAGCAGGACAGCGAGATATTTTCCGATGATGCCTCTCGTGTTGACATGGTCAATCATATTATCAAGACCCGTATGCTCCCATTATTAGTGATTTTTTTTGCCTGTCTGCTTCCAAATTTCATAAGAAGTGTGGAGGGCAGTCATCCTTTTGCTGATGTGTCTACGGTTATTCTTTCTGTTCTATTGCTTATATATCTTTATTTGTTTGTGCATTGCGGAATTAAGTTGCGTATGCTCAAAAAGAAATATGGCGATAACAGATAGATAATGTACCCACGAAATAAATGGTTGTAAAAAAATCCTGCATCCCCGCAGCTTCTTTTGGATACTCATTTTTTCAGGGGGTATACTTCTACAAAGACGAAAATACCCCTTGTACAAATCGCCTGATTTGTGCGAGGGGTGTATTTCGCTCTCTCAAGCGGCGAGGCATTGATGCGCGGTAGGCATTCTGAAAAAAGTTTCCCTTGTTTTGCCTCACAAGGGCAAAAACAAGGGAAAACGGAGCTTTTTATGGTAGCAGACCTGCAGGAAATGCAGGAAAATCAAAGGGTTTCAGAGATTCGGATAGACAAATCAGAACTTATCGGTAATTACTTTTACCGCTTTATCACTGATCGCTCTGTCTGAGAAGGACGCCTTTATAGAAGGTTTCAAGCTCGGTGTAAGGATGGCAACAGAAATATACGCAGATACTCAGCAGCGGAGATGACACATCAGTCGTCCCCGCTGTTCACGTTTATCGAGATATTTTTCCTCTGCCAGTAAAGACTCGGAGCATAACTCAAAACGCAACACGGACGATTTGTGAGCACCTGTGACGGTAATTCTGTCAGGTGGTTACAGATCATGTGTTGCATTCTTTTTGTGAAAAAAGTTCTGTTTTTATTCTCTGATGGAAATATACTTTCTCAAAGTCCCGTTAATGGACACTATAAGAGTTTATACTTAGATCATGGGGGCACCCTATTTTGGAGTGATGAAAGGCTAAAAAGTGGTATACACTTAGGTATATATCGCCAGTTTCGCCTTTGTGTTACGACGGCCTTCGTAGGCCGCCGAACAAGGCGAATGCGGGCTAAGCCCGCACCCCTATGAAGCAAATTGTGTTAGAGATTGGAGGTATGTAGGTTGAAAGAAATAAGGAATTGTATTATGAAATTCAGAGCGACCGAAGAAGAAAAATCTATCATTATGAAAAAGGTGGACGCCTCGGATCTGAGCATCAGTGAGTACCTGAGAAGGTGTGCTTTAGACAAACCTGTCATTGTCATGGAAGGAGTTGATCAGATAGCTTATGAGCTGAGAGCAATCGGTAATAACCTCAACCAGATCACCAGGGCGGTCAATTCCGGATATATTCATGCGGTCAATCTGCAAGAAATGGAGGAGGTGTTGGGTCTGCTATGGCAGTCGTTAAATTCGTTGCAGCAAAGTGTCCTATGAGTTATATCTTCAAATATGTCATGCGGGAAGAAGCGACAGAACGCAAACTCATTGACGGGTTGAACTGTTCTCCTGTCTCAGCCTGTGATGAATTCGAATATGTGAAGCATCAATACCATAAGGAGGACGGCAGACAGTATTACCATATTGTACAGTCGTTCTCTCCCGACGACAATGTTACTCCCGAACTGGCGCATGAGATCGGGATGATATTTGCGGAGAATTTCCCCGGATATCAGGTGCTGGTGGCGACCCATACGAATACCAAACACGTACATAATCACCTCATTATGAATTCGGTCAACTTCGAGAACGGCAAGATATTCCATATCTCCAGAGATCAGATGCTACAGTATAAAGAGATATCCAATCAGCTGTGTCGGCAGTATGGTTTGAGTGTGACCGAGGTCAAGACGAAGAAACGCGCACGCTGGAAGGACGAGCTGATTGAGACCTTGTATGACGCCTTAGAGAATACCGCTTCTAAGGACGAGTTCATCGAGTACATGGAGCTTCACGGATACAAGGTGAAGTGGGAGGATGAGTATAAGTACATCACGTTCACCACTCCCGAAGGAATCAAGGTCAGGGACAACAAGCTGTTCAATGAGTGCTTCCTCAAAGATAACCTTGAATTGTACTTCCTCTCAGGCGGTTGCATGGGAGGTCTTCCGATGGATTATCTGAACTATGTAACACCCGAGCATCCGTACAAGGCAGACAAAACGATAAGTACGGGTCTGTTTGAAATGCTGTGCGAGATGTTCTGCGCCATCGAAGATGAGCCCGGCTATACCCCTCAACAGCTGAATGAGATGAGTCAAGCGGAGAAAGCAGCCATCGAAAAGATACTCGGCAGGAAGATCACCAACGAAGCGTATCTGACGTATTGCACCAGAGAGGACTACGAGCAGCAGGCAGGAATCAGGCAGGGATGATGAGGGAAAATATTCCTCGCCTTAACAAAGATAGGGCTCCCGAGATTTCAATTATTATTACGCAAATCAAAGAAAACAAAAGTCGGCTCGTAAAGTCTTTTGTAACTGGATATTACGGATGGTTTATGGTATTGTTGCTTGCTAAGAAAGGAGAGATTTCATGGAACGAAAGCTACTGACAAACGGAACAACAAGTAAGAATAAGAACGGCAGATGGAACGGCTCCGTCTGGTATATGGACGAGCATGGTGAGCGGAAACGCAAATCCTTCTCTGCCGATACCCAAAAGGAAGTCAAAGAGAGGATCAAAAGCTATATTGAGCATTTCTATGATAAGCCGGAAGTTAAGGTAGACAATGCAAGTACCAAGTCCTTAAAAGAGAGTATGCAGAACTGGCTGGAGGTGTTCAAGTATCCGTCACTTCAACGGACGACCTATGACAGATATGAAGTGACTGCCGAGCATCAGATCTATCCTTATCTCGGTAAGAAGATCGTAAGGGATATTTCGGGTTCAGACATCAAGAAGGTGCTCAACAGCATTATGATGAGCGGTAAGTCTTACTCGACGTGCAAGAAAGCGTATCTGCTTCTCAGTGAGTTCTACCGCTATCTTGAAAGAGAAGATCTCATCGAGAAGAATCCGATGCGGAATGTTGAGATGATCAAGAAAGGAAATTATCTCTCCGCCCAAGGCATCGAAAACAAGCCACAGAATGAGCTTGTAACGGTCTTTTCTCCTGAAGAGATAGAACTCCTCAAAACAGAAGCGTTCAAGCGTTTCGGCAACGGTAAGCCCTTGTACAAGCAATCTGCCATCTACTTCCTCATGCTGAACACAGGACTAAGACGAGGTGAGGTGTGAGGACTGCTCAACAGCGACATCGACTTGGAGCATAGAGTTCTCCATGTACGCAGAGCGGTGAAAGAGTATTACCGCAGGGATGGCATGGACAGAGCAAAGGGTCAGGATACGAAGGTAGGCCCTCCGAAAAGCGCCACCAGCGTGAGAGATGTTCCGCTGAACGATACGGCGATCGAGATGATCAACAGACTGAGAGAGGAAGTGTATCTCGGTGAGGATACCCCTCTCATACCGAATGAGAAGGGAGACTTTATCAAGCCGATCAACCTGCTCAGACGCTTCTATCGACTGCAGACAGCGGCAGGTATCCCCGAAGAAGAGTTGAAAGGTCTTCATGCTCTCAGGCATACCTTCGCAACTACCTTGATCAACGGTATCAAACAGCCTGACGGAACGATCAAGAGCCTGACCGTGAAGCAGGTGGCAGATCTACTCGGACACACCACGACCGAGATCACAGAGCTGTATTACGTGAAGAAGGACAACACAAAGCTGGAAGGTCTGACCGACGCGTTCAACCTGTAATCTCAGAGTGTCATAAAGCGGATTTTGAGCAAAAAGACAGCCTCCAAATCGAGCGGATTTGGAGACCTTTTTATGCCTTTTCAGAGGGTACTACTAAGATGATGCTATTTCAATACTATGAGCAAAATTTTGAGCGATTTTGGAGCGGATTTCAGATGGCTGATACTGAAAACAAAGCAAAAAAAAATGACCAAAACATCACTGTTTAAGCCATCCTTGCAGTAAAATAGGCAATAAAAAAGGGCCTCCTCTTAGACATTTGGAGACCGCTGCTCTACCAACTGAGCTATACCCCTAAATATTTAGTTGAACGAGTAGGTGTCGCATGAACGTGCGGCACTTTCTTTCGTGCGAGAATTAGTATATCATCGAATGGTGAAAATGTCAAGATAAAAATGAAAAGTCTGTTGATTATCCTGGGCAGATTCTACTGGTTTTCGGCGAGAAAAGAGATTTCATGGAATGGAGCATCTTGTTTGTCCCCTTTCAAGAACATTTCTTCCTTTTCAGCAGATAAAACCAATTTTTTCTTCATGCGGCTTTTCTGCGGCTGAAGTATATTATAATTGAAAAGCTGATTATGCTTTTTGCCGTGAGCTGTTGAAAAAAATCCATAAGCGTGATAGTATATAGTTATGTATTGATGATCTCATATAGCTGAATAAAATAGAAAACAAATATAACGGGGTGGATTTTTCAGCCTCGAAGAATAATGCGAAAAGACATATAACGAGCCGAGGTAAAAATATGGCAATAAAGAAAAACGAGATATACAGCTCGCTTTGGGCAAGCTGTGACAAGCTGAGAGGCGGAATGGATGCCTCTCAGTACAAAGATTATATCCTTACTTTACTGTTTGTAAAATACGTTACAGATAAGTTCAAAGGCATTAAATATGCTGACATCACTGTGCCCGAGGGTGGTAGCTTTGACGATATGGTGGCTTTGAAAGGAGCGAAAAATATCGGAGAAGGCATGGACAAGGTGATTGCCAAACTGGCAGAAGCCGGCAATAATCAGCTTCGTGGCGTAATTGATAACGCGCATTTTAATGATGAGACTAAATTGGGCAAAGGTCAGGAAATGGTGGATAAACTCACCGGGCTGATCGCTATTTTTCAGCGCAAGGAATTTGATTTTCGCACCAACAAAGCAGGAGGAGATGATATCCTTGGTGACGCTTATGAATACTTGATGCGCAACTTTGCCACTGAAAGCGGTAAAAGTAAGGGACAGTTTTACACGCCGGCGGAAGTCTCTCGCGTTTTAGCTAAGGTAATCGGAATAGATCGTATTCAGGAAAGAGACGAAGACTGGTCGGTTTACGATCCGGCATGTGGTTCAGGTGCCCTGCTTATCAAGGCAGCAGATGAGGCACCCCTTGAGATTGCTATCTATGGTCAGGAGAAGGAAGTTACCACAGCTGGTCTCGCCAAGATGAATCTGGTGCTACATAACAAAGCAGCCGGTGAAATTGTAGCAGGAAATACTTTTTCTGATCCATATTATAGAGATCCAAAGAACGATGATGTGCTCCGCCGCTTCGACTTCGCGGTATCCAATCCCCCATTCTCCCTGAAGAACTGGACGGATGGGCTGAAGGAGTTCGGCCGTTTTGATGGTTACGGCGACCGTCCGCCGGAAAAGAACGGCGACTATGCTTGGTTGATGCATATTCTGAAATCGCTCAAAAGTACAGGTAAAGCTGCGGTTATTTTGCCTCACGGTGTTCTCTTCCGTGGAAATGCAGAAGCTACTATCCGTAAATCAATTATTGATAAGGGTTATATCAAAGGTATTATTGGACTGCCGGCTAACTTGTTCTACGGCACCGGCATCCCTGCCTGTATTCTGATAATAGATAAGGAAGATGCAGATGAGCGAACCGGCATCTTTATGATCGATGCCAGTCACGGATATGCGAAAGACGGCAACAAGAATCGCCTGCGTGAAGAGGATATTTACAGAATCATCACTACCTTCAATCAGCAGATCAAAGACGATCCCAAATATGCCCGCTTTGTCCCGAATGATGAGATCAAGATCAAGAACGATTATAATTTGAATATCCCTCGTTATATCGACAGTTCGGAGCCGGAGGATCAGCAGAATATTGATGCACATCTGCACGGCGGTATTCCCGTAGCAGATGTTGAATCCATGTCTAAGTATTGGGCCTTGTTCCCTGGCTTGAAAGAAAAGCTGTTTTCTGTTCTGCGTGAAGGATATTATCAGCTGAACGTTCCAAAGGAGGACATTCGTAACTGTATCTATAACGATGAGGAATTCTCCGCCTATTCTGAGCAGATCGATAGGGCTTTCGATGCATGGAGAGCGCAGGTGGATGAAGGACTGCGTAGTATTGACAATGATGTGGATACAAGACGATATATCGTTGAACTGTCCGAGCTCTTGGTCGCACAGTTTGCGGATCTTGAGTTGGTGGACAAGTATGACGTGTACGAGGTATTGCTCTCTTATTGGCAGGAGACCATGTCTGATGACGTGTTTGTCCTGAAGTATTACGGCTATGAGGCCGGACGCGAGTGGGAAAACATCATTGAGGAAACCGTGAACAAAAAGGGTGAAAAGAAAGAGAAGATCAAAGGCTGGGAGGGCAAACTCATTCCCAAGACTTTGGTGGAGCATATGTTTTTTGCAGAAGAGCGCAAAGCGATCGATGCAGCGCAGGCAGTGGTGGAAGAAACGCAGAGCAGACTGGATGAACTTACAGAGGAGCAGACCGGAGACGATGGTTATCTGAGGGACTATCTCAATGATAAAGACAAGGTAGTCGCCAAGCAGGTCACCGCCCGTGCAAAAGAGTTGAAAAAGGCCAAAACCGACAGCGAGGAAGCCCGCGTATTATCCGCTTGGTTAGAACTGACAGATACGCTGAAAAAGCAGAGCAAGCTCGTCAAAGAGCTGAACACAGCGCTTGATATCGCGCTGAAAGAAAAGTATCCGGAAATGAGTGACGAAGAGATCAGGGAACTGCTTGTCAATCGCAAGTGGTATTATGATCTGTTTGCCGGGATCAAAGCCCTGTATGTCACCGCCTCCCACAGTATGGCAAATCGCATCACGGAATTGGCTGAGCGCTATGAGACCACTTTGCCCGAGTTGGAGCGGGAGGTCAGCGATTACGAGGGGAAGGTCCGCGCGCATCTGGAAAGGATGGGATTCCAGTGGTAAAGCCGGGTTATAAACAAACAGAGATTGGCGTGATCCCGGAGGATTGGGAAATCAGATTCCTTCCTTTTTTTGGAGATGTTCTGAGTGGGGGAACACCAAGTACAAGTGTCAGCGATTACTGGAATGGGGATATTGCTTGGTGTACACCATCAGATATTACAGCAACCAGTGGAACAACTATTTCAAAAACCGAAAAAGCCATTACCGAACTGGGACTATCAAAAAGTGCAGCAATTCTATTACCGCCAGAATCATTGTTGTTGTGTACAAGAGCTACAATAGGAGATTCAAAGATTAATTCAGTACCTATGGCGACTAATCAAGGGTTTAAAAATGTGATACCAAGAAACTGTGATGCTTTTTTCTTGTACTATCTATTACAAACGAAGAAAAAAGAAATGCTTGAAAAAGCGATAGGATCAACCTTCCTTGAGATATCAAAAAGCGCACTTTGTTCAATACCTTTACAATACCCTGCGATACCCGAGCAAAAGTGTATTGCTAAAGTCTTGTCTGATATAGACGAGCTGATTGAATCACTGGAAAAGCTGATAGCCAAGAAAAAGGCTATCAAGCAGGGACTTATGCAGGATCTGTTGACCGGAAAGCGCCGTCTGCCGGGATTTACCGGGGAGTGGGAAAAGCAGAAAATGAAAAAGCATGTTGACTTTCAAGTCGGATTTCCTTTTTCATCTGCGTATTTCAATGATCGTTCGATCGGATTACGGTTGATACGTAATCGTGACTTAAAAAGCGATGATCAAATATTATACTCAACTGAGGCCGCAGAAGATTCATACATTGTTGAGAATGGCGATGTGTTAATCGGGATGGATGGAGATTTTTTACCATGCATATGGAAAAAAGGTAGGGCATTGTTGAACCAACGGGTTGGAAAGCTGCTTTTCTGCGATTCTATGTTTGGTCAGTTCGCTTATTATGCTTTTCAAAAACCATTAATGGAGCTGCAAGACGGAACTGGAGCTACAACCGTAAAGCACTTGTCTCATGGTGATATAAAAAAACTCATAGTTTCTATGCCACCAACAAAAAATGAGCAAATTGCAATAGCTTCATTTCTGATCGACATAGATGAGGAGATTCAACGGTATGAAAAACGAGCATATAAAGCCCGTCGAATTAAGCAAGGCATGATGCAACAGCTTTTGACGGGTAAAATAAGATTAGTTTAAAGGGATTAAGGGGAATGAGTTATGTCTTTGGATATTCATGTAAAAATCAAAAAAATAAAAAATATCGAGCATTTTGATTACACTTTTTCTTTTGATAAAGGCATCTATGCCCTTGTCGGAGAAAACGCTGTCGGAAAGAGTACGGTAATGTCTGCTGTGGCATCTGTCGTATATGGACAAAATCTTAAAAAATTAGGTGCATCTGAGCTTTATGAAGAGTCTGCTGTAACCATAAACTGCTTAGGAAAAGAAAACCTATGGACATTTGATAAAGCATCAAGTAAGCTGAATCCACAATTAGGAATAGGGTTTTATGGGATTTACGAAGGAAGTGTCTTTACTGGCACAAGGTTCGAGGATATGAAGAACCTTGATGATTTAACCAAAGATGCTAAATTCGTAAGCAAGCTAATTCCGGCAACAAATGAGTTAAAAAATGCGTTGAGTCTAATACTGCATGGTGAAATAGGACACTATCGGGAGCTATATAAACTGCAAAATATGGAAGTGGCCCGCCGGTATGGTTTAGGAAATATGCCATATTTTCTTAAACTTGATAACGGGAAGATAATCAGCAAGTATAAAATGAGTTCGGGCGAGTGTATGCTCATTTCTTTACTTAATTTCATAAACTCAACTGCTCTTAAACCGGATCAAATGAAGCATAAACATGCTGTGACTGATAATCGGCTGTTTATCTTTATCGATGAAGTTGAACTGGCACTTCATCCAAGTTCTATTGATAGATTGTTAGATTATCTAACGGATATGATCTCACAAAAAGATCTTACTGTGTTGTTTTCTTCTCATTCTTCTGAATTAATACGGAGAATGAATCCTCACAATATTTTCTACATGAAAAACGAGGATGGAGATTGTAGGATTATTTCTCCTTGCTATCCTCAATATGCTATAAGAAGCCTTTATAATCACGATGGCTATGACTGTACCATTCTCGTGGAAGATAAGGTTGCTGAGCTTATTGTGAGAAGATTGATTGCTGATTACCGAACAAAGAATAATCTATTAATGAATGTTCTTCCCGTTGGCGCATGGAATAACACGCTCGAACTACAGAAGAATTTTTGTGAGCAAAATATTCTTGGGAGGGACAAATTTACGTTCTCCATCATAGATGGAGATGTTCAACAACAAGCTAGTCGTGTCGAACAGTATAAGTCACTAAAAAAACTGTTTTTGCCAATAATGAGTCTTGAAAAGTACTTGTATCAAAAAATACTTGCGGAAAACGATACTGAGTTTATTACATATTTTGGAAACCGATACTTTACACTTACTTCATTTGATGATATCGTAAAAGGATGTAAATCTAACCAATATATTATGGGTGATAAGAGCGGAAAGGCTCTATATGAATTACTAATAAAAAAGCTCAAAAATGAACGTGTAGATGAAGATACACTGATCAGAGATTTTAGTTCATACTTGTTTGATAAAGAAAACTTTTCAACTCTTCAGTCTCAAATAGAACAGTTTATTGATAATAATTTCTCGAAATAAGGACGGAGGTTTCCTATGTCCCAAATCAACACCCCGGAGCGGATAACTCAAAATCATGTGCTCCGCTTCTTTTCGGATAAGACAAAGCTGAACTATACATATATAGGTAACCTGCACGATCACGAGAACACCAACATCATGCAGGAGCGGCTGCATGCTTGGCTTATCAGTCGTGGATATTCGGATCGTCTTGCTGACGGAGCTATCGACAGATTACAGCGGACTGCAAACGATCTGAGCCAAGGGCTGTATTATGCTAATCAGCAGGTGTATTCTCTCCTGAAATACGGCGCTAAGGTCAATGACGAAAACGGACAGCCGGTGACCGTATACTTTATCGACTTTGAGGAGCCGGAGAATAATGACTTTGCCGTAGCGGAGGAAGTAACGGTTGTTATGGCAAACACCAAGCGACCGGATGTAGTGGTCTACATCAACGGGATCGCGGTGGTAGTGCTGGAGCTGAAGAAGAGCACAATCTCTGTCTCTGATGGTATACGGCAGAACCTGACTAACCAGCGTGAACATTATATTGATCGCTTTTTCGCTACAATCCAATACTGCATGGCAGGCAATACCAGCGAAGGATTACGTTATGGTACGCTGCTTACTCCGGAAAAGAAGTATTTGGAATGGAAAGAAGATGGATATGCTTTTCATTTGGAAGAACTGTCAGCCAACGATCTGAGCATTGCTCAAGTCTGCAATAGCTTAGATGAAAAGTTGGATCAACAGCTTTATGCCATGTTCCAGAAAACCCGTTTTCTCGACCTGATCCATAACTTCATTATTTTTGATAAGGGACGGAAAAAGGTATGCCGCTATAACCAGTATTATGCCATTAAGCGCGCTCAAAGTCGTCTCACCCACAAAAAGCAGGGCGGTATCATCTGGCACACCCAGGGCAGCGGTAAGTCGCTGACAATGGTATGGCTTTCTAAGTGGATTCTTGCCAACGATCCTAACGCGCGTGTGTTAATTATCACCGACCGCGAAGAGCTGGACGACCAAATTGAAAAGCTCTTTATCGGCGTGGGCGAGAAGATCATCCGCACCAAAAGCGGAGACGATCTGATCAAGCGACTGGACAAAATCGAGGATCGGCTGATTTGCTCATTGGTACACAAATTCGGCAAGCATGGCACTGATACATCTGAAAAGGATTACGAAAAATATGTGGAGGATCTGCTGGCAGCGCTTCCTTCAGACTTTTCTGCCAAAGGTAATATCACTGTATTTGTAGATGAATGTCACCGTACCCAGTCGGGCAAGCTCCACAAGGCTATGGAGGCAATTCTGCCCAAAGCGATCTTTATCGGTTTTACCGGTACACCTCTTTTGAAAAAAGACAAGCAGACCAGCTTGGAGGTGTTTGGCGGATATATTCACACATATAAATTCGATGAAGGTGTCCGTGACGGCGTGATTTTGGATCTGCGCTATGAAGCAAGAGACATTCCTCAGGACATTACATCACAGGACCGTATTGATGCGTGGTTTGACGCGAAAACGGTCGGCCTGATGCCGCGCGCTAAGGCTCGGTTAAAAGCGCATTGGGGTAACCTGCAAAAAGTGTTCTCCTCTCGCTCGCGTCTGGAAAAAATTGCAAACGACATCATATTTGACTTCGAGACAAAGGCGCGATTGATGGACGGAGCGGGCAATGCAATCCTTGTGGCGGGATCTGTATATGCGGCTTGTAAGTATTACGAGATCTTCCAAAGCAAAGGCTTCCGCAAGTGCGCAATCATTTCATCCTACGTTCCGCAACCCGGTGATCTGCGTACGGATACGGTCAGCGATGATGAAGACACGGAGACTTTTGAAAAGTATTCTACCTACCTGCGCATGATTGGCGTCAATCCCGACGAGGATAAAGCGAACATAGCCAAAAAGGTTGAAGAGTTTGAAACGGAAGCAAAGCGTAAGTTTGTAGATGAACCGGCCAATATGAAGCTGCTCATCGTAGTTGATAAGTTATTGACCGGCTTTGATGCTCCGCCTTGCACTTATCTTTATATTGACAAGGCAATGCATGATCACGGCCTTTTCCAAGCAATTTGCCGCGTCAATCGTCTTGACGACGAAACCAAAGACTTCGGTTATATTGTTGATTATAAACAGCTTTTTGGTGATTTAGCCGAGGCAATGAACAAATACACCAGTGGTGCATTTGAGGCGTTTGACGCTGAGGATGTGGAAGGCCTCCTTAAAGATCGTACAACTGAGGCGAAGAATTACTTTGAAGAAACGCTAGATGCACTTGATGAGCTGTGCGAGGGTGTGGATGCCCCGCGCGAGGAATTGCAGTATATTCATTATTTCTGCGGCGAGAGCGGTGTGGATTTGGAAGCAGACGAAGCTTTTGCCCGCGCAAGGGAAAAGATGTATAAGCTAACCTCTCGTTTGGTGCGAGCCTATGCTGAATTGAAACCCCGCATGGATGAGGCAGGATACTCTGTTGAGCAACAAGAAAAGCGAGATACGCGTGTCAATTTCTATGTGGCATTGAAAGAAACAATCGGTCGTGCCAGTGGTGATTTTATCGATCTGAAAGCCTATGAGCCCGGAATGCGCTATCTGATCGATAATTATATTACAGCAGAAGAAGCACGTAAAATCGGTATGTTTGATGACTTTACATTGTTGGATTTCATCCTCACACAGGCTGATACATTCACTGATGATTCGCCGAAAAGCACAAAGGAAAGTGCAGCAGAAACCATCGAGAACAACATCCGACGGAAAGTTGTCGAACGCATTACGATCAACCCCGCTTACTATGCAAAAATGTCCGAGGTACTGGAGAACTTGATTCTTGATCGTAGAAAAGGAGTACTAGCCTATAAGGAATTATTGGCACGTTATGTCGAACTCGCCAAAAATGTTACTATGCCTGAAGACAGTGATAGGTATCCTAAAAGCATTCGGAAAAGTGGTGCACTGCGTTCTCTGTATGACAACTGTGGTGAGGACGAAGAGCTTGCCCTTAAGCTTGACAAGGCAATTCGCTCAAAAAAGCAGGATGGTTTCCGTTATAATCCTGTTAAAGAGAATCGAATAAAGCGGGAGCTGTATAAAGTGCTCGGCGATGAAGACGAGGTTGATCGAATCTATATGCTTGTCGTTGAGCAAGAGGAGTATTAATGAAAATGGATGTAGCGGGGATTTCCGTAAAAATCACAAAAAAAGATATCAAAAATATGCACCTCTACGTAAAGCCGCCGGATGGACATGTTGAAGTTTCCGCTCCCCGACATTTATCGGATGAGAGTATATCTATGTTTATCCGTACACGTGTCGGCTGGATAAAAAAGCAGCAGGAAAAGTTTCGAGAACAGCCACGTCAGACTGAACGAGAATACGTTTCCGGGGAGACGTTATATGTATGGGGCAAACAGTTTTTTCTTCAGATTGAGTACAGTAATCACGGAAATACATTAACCCTATCAGGAGATAAGGCTATCCTTACGGTTCGGAAGGAAAGTACAGCTCAACAAAGAGAAAACTACGTAAATGAGTGGTATCGTGAGCTGCTGAAGGCTGAGATCGAGAAACGCCTTCCGAAGTGGGAAAAGCTAACCGGATTATATTGTAGTGGATGGCAGACGAAGAAAATGTCAACCAAATGGGGCACATGCAATACTAAAACCGGAAAAATCTGGATCAATCTGCAACTTGCGAAAAAGCCCTTTGAATGTCTAGATTATATCTTGCTCCATGAGCTGACTCACTTGCAGGTGAAGGATCACGGTCCGGAGTTTCTTGCTATTCTTGATGAGTATATGCCTTACTGGCGTGAAGTAAAAAAACAGCTTAATGATAGTACATTGGATTATTTACCGGAGACATAATTAGAATAGTTATTATCCGATGTTATTCCAAATGTGCGCAAAAGCATTTTTTCAATCCCTCGGTTTTGCCGGGGGATTGTTGCTTTTGATGTAAATCTGCTTGGATACTTCATCGATTATTCTACTGGATAATGTCAACCAGTTGTGATTGAATATGGCGGACGAGATTGAACACCTCGGCCGCGCGAGTTGAACAGTTGCGTCGGCGCAAACTGAACAGTGCCGTCGCTGAAAACTGAACACCATCGTCGGAGCTGTTGAACACCTCAGTCGGCATTGTTGAACAGCGGCGTCGGTGTAATTGAACGGTCAGTCACCCTGCGGTAATATGTTGTTACATGTCGAGTTGGTAACTCGGCGTGAATACAACAAGGAGGTCTTTCTATGACCAATTACCGCGAGATCCTGAGATTGAGCAGCTTAGGATTGAACAAAACACAGATTGCTCAAAGCGTCGGTTGTTCACGCACTACCGTCATTCAAGTGCTGAACATCGCTGATGAAAAGGGGATCAGCTATCCCTTGCCGGACGACTTGTCCGACAGAAAGTTGTCCGAGCTGCTCTTTCCGAGCAGTAAAGCAAAACCTGAGTACAAAATGCCCGACTATGCTTATGTAGAAAAGGAGCTCAGGCGCAACGGTGTAACCTTTAACCAACTTTGGTTGGAGTATGTCGAACATTGCAGGCAGAACGGAGAGTTGCCTTACCAACTCACACAGTTCAAAAAGCACTACTATGACTATGCCGCAAAAAACAATGCTACCATGCACCTGAACCACAAGCCCGGTGAGATCCTGCAGGTGGACTGGGCAGGAACAACAGCACAGGTCATCGATACGGATACAGGCGAAGCAATCCTTGCCTATGTGTTTGTCGCTGTACTGCCATACAGCGGTTACGCTTATGTAGAAGCGTTCTTCTCTATGAACGAGGAATGTTGGATTACCGCTCATGTAAACACCTTTAAATACTTCGGGGGCGTTACTCGCATCATTCAGTGCGACAACCTTAAAACAGGCGTTACCGCACACAGGAAAAGTGAAATTATTCTGAATAAGACCTACAGCGAAATGGCGGAGCATTACCGCACGGCAATTCTGCCCTGCAGAGTACGTTCTCCCAAAGATAAGGCAATGGTAGAAGGAACCGTCGGCGTCATCACCAATTTCATCCTGGCAGCGCTTAGAAACAGAAGATTTCTGTCTCTGCTTGAACTGAACACAGCCATCCATGAGCGACTAATCGTTTTCAACCATAAGCCTTTCCAGAAAAGAGAAGGAAGCCGCGCAAGTGAATTTGAAGAAGAAAAGACATTCCTTCTGCCGCTCCCCGAGAGACCGTTCGAGCTTTCCGAATGGAAAGTGGCAACAGTAGGTCCGAACTACCATATCTCCGTTGACCGACAGAATTACTCTGTTCCGTATGAATACATCAAGCAGAAGGTCGACGTCCGCATAACCAAATCTACTATTGAGGTTTTCTATGGCGGTAACCGTATCTGTTCTCATCCACGCTTGTACGGCAGAGCCAATCAGTACAGCACCGTGGAATCCCATATGCCACCCAACCATCAGCAGTATGTTCAATGGAACGGTGATCGCTTCCGCAGATGGGCGCAAAAGATCGGTGAGAACACTCATACCGTAATTGATGCCTTGCTGTCCGGCTACAAGGTAGAACAACAGGGATACAAAGCGTGTATGGGAATATTGAAGCTGGCGGATAAGTATTCTCCGGAAAGACTTGAAAACGCTTGCCGAAAAGCATTGACCTACACGCCCCGTCCTTCTTTGAAAAATATACAAACGATCCTCTCATCGGGGCAGGATAAGACCCCAGGGGAAAGCCGTGAAGCCAAGAACAGTTCACAATACGGCTTTACACGCGGAGCTGAGTATTACGAAGGGAGGATCAAGTGATGCTGACAGATACTACAGTCAACAAGCTGAACGAAATGAAACTGACGACAATGTCCAGAGTATTCAGAGAACAGCTTACCGATCCCAACATCTCAAAGTTATCTTTTGAGGATCGGTTTGGTTTGCTGGTAGATCAGGAATGGACATCACGAAAGAATAACCACTTGAAAAGGCTGATCAAGAAGGCGAAGTTCGCTGAGTATGACGCCTGTACCGAGAATATTGAATACCACTCCGACCGCAACCTTGACGCGGCACAGATAACACGACTTGCTACCTGTGAATACATCAACGAACACCATAATATCCTTTTGCTCGGCGCTACCGGCAGCGGAAAGACATACATCGCCTGTGCTCTGGGGATGGCGGCTGTACGCAGATTCCTTGAGGTCAGATATGTGAGGCTGCCTGAACTATTGACGGAGCTTGCTGTTGCCAGAGGCAACGGAACTTACCGAAAGGTGATCCAGCAATACAAGAAACCCGCGCTGCTCATCCTCGATGAATGGCTACTGTATCCGCTGACGGAAACTGAGGCAAGAGACTTACTTGAGATCGCCGAAGCGAGATACAAAAAGGCTTCTACCATCTTCTGTTCTCAGTTCGATGTACCGGGATGGCGTGAAAAGATCGGTGATCCGATCCTTGCGGACGCGGTCTGCGACCGCATTGTTCACGATTCTTATTCCATCGTCATTGACTGCAAAGAATCTATGCGCAAACGCAAGGGTATTTCTGAATAGCATGGCGCCTGCGGCGCATCGGGCTCTGCCCGAACCCGAGGTTTAACGCTTTTATGGTTTTCCGGAGAGAGTGGCATCCGCAGATGTTTATTCCGCTTTTTATACGAAGAAGCTTTTGGTGCCTAACATTAACGGCGGAGAAAGAACTTCCGAAAAAAGAAAAAGAGTGACGCGTCCGGCATCACTCTCTCCGCTAAACCCCGCAACAGCGCTCGGGTCGCTCCTCAGCGTTGCCCTATCCTCCGTTACGGCTAAAAGCATTTATATGATACCATCTGTTGCAATCTGCGTCAATGTACAACCACGCCGACATGGATGTACAGTTTTCAGCGACGGAGGTGTTCAGTTTACTCCGATGACACTGTTCAGTTTCAAACGGCGCAGGTGTTCAACGACACCGCTATATTCACGCAGAACCGTCTCTCTCGTGCCGAAATATCGCCTGTGACAGGCTTTTAAGCAGTAATGGGATACGTTTGTGTATGATTAATTAATCACACATAACCGAAAACAGCGGAGCAGTCGCAATCTATATGCGTCTGTTCCGCTGTTCTTTCTTTGATTTATATGGTATGTGATGTGAGGTCTGCCATCAACTCAGCCCCAAGGCGAACCCCTTCGATAAAGCTGTCTCGTTCGGTGAGAGTGATCAGCTTGCTGTATCGCTCCGAAATCTCAGACAGCTTTTCTTTCTGCCGATCATCTGAAAGAATCTCCATCAGCGACACTTCCGCATTGACCGTGTCTGCTAAAGCTCTCCTGACTTCCTCGCTCTGCTGTTTATCCGTAGGTCGTATATTTCCATAGTACAGTTCTTCAAGTATGCTCATGCGCTCACTCTCCTTACAAGCACAACACAATACCATGAAAAACGAATAAGTCAAGTATTATTTATGATTATGAGAACTATACGGAAATAGTCAGAATAGTCAGTTAAGTATATCTTTGACAATCCCTATAATATCCTCGCCATAATGAGCTATTTGTGCATCATCAAGGCACCGCAGTTCTTTTAACTCTTCAATTGTTTGCGGTGCATAGTGCGCTATACGGTTGCATGAAACATTCTTGAACACTTCATAAGCCTTGATGCGTTTCATCTTATATGTTTTTGTCCTATAAGCAATCATAGCCTCTTTGATTTGTTCAGCTGTTTCTTCTGAAATATCGGTTTTTCTGTCAATTTCTTTAGAAATAATGTTTACATACTTACCTAATATCTGTCGATCCCGTTCAAGTTCTTCGTCAGTCGGACGATAGAGAACTCTATCTAAGAATTCTCTGTCTTGATCAGTAAAACCATTTCTGATCTCTATGTTAATCTGCTTGATGACATAAGTGTTATAATTGTTATTAATTTTCGTGAAATTGGAGAACTGATTATATTTAGGCTTGAACGATTTTAGAATCTCATAAGCAGGACGATAGAATCTTTCGTAGGCAAACTCAAATAATGCAAATAGATTATCTTTATAATCATCCATAATAGCAAAAACATGGTGATCGATATCGTGTTGCGATAATAATTCCAGCTTTTGCTCAGATAATACAGCGTTGTTCAAAGTATAAATGTAATTAGGGTGGAAATACAGTTTACAAAGAGCCCCAATTATTGCGGTGATAAAAAACATTCCGTTATTAATTAAACCTAATTTATAAGGATCTTCACCATCATCATTTTTCTTGAGTTTTGTATTCCACAGTTTATAATATGCTTTTAGTTTTAGAAGATCAGATAGAAAATCCGTATTGTACGATTTACCATAAATCAGATTATATCTTTCTGCATTACTGCACAGAGATGATTTGTGACCACGAGCTGTACCTGGACGTTGATATGTAAAGGATAAAATAAACTGACCTAATTCTTCATTAGTAGTATTCTGCCATGCTGAAGGATATAGCTTTTTATTTACCTTTTCACCGCGCTTGATCTGGCAGTATATTCCTGCAGCTGCCATCTGCTTTTTCAAAAGCCTTTGTTCAGGTTTGTTAGCAATCAGATCTTTTCCCTTGATAGGTTTTTGTGTATTGCTCGCTTCTGCAACATTTGCTATAAACTCAATACGATCATTTTCCTCTTGATATTTGTTCTTGACAATTTTACATTGAATGAAGAAATCAGTATCAAAGTCTGTTTCTCCAATTAGCTTGGTTGTTTGTCCACCATTAATAATTGAAAAATTACTAATCAGAATAGACTTATCCTGAATGAGATAATCATCGCAAATCATAATTATCCCGTTATTATAATACCAGAAATTATTCGCTTTGTTTTGTATGGAATCGATAATGTTCTCATCAACTTTTGAATTTTTTACATAATATCTTAAATTCTGTGCAAATAGTCCCCTGTAATAATATAGTTCATAAATCTCTTTGAGAGATTTTGCAGAGACGTTAACAATCATGGATTCCTCGTTACCAAATTTCAACACATTAGAAGAGTCATCTATTTGAATGATTGCGGTATCAACATATTCTCGCGGCTCTTCAATTTCCAGGATTTCATGCTCAACATCGTATCCAAAAATGATCTTATATACTACATTTTCGTGATCAGGTTTCATAAGATTAAAGGATTTGACAATCTTATTCTTTTCCCTAAAATTTTTTGGGTTATAATCTGTGAGAATACATATTTTAACTGGCTTGTTCTTTCCGATTGTATATTCATCTCCAGAGAGAATCTGTTGAATTTCCTTTCGTACAGTAGATTTCTTTTCGCCCGCAGTGAAAATTGTTGCCTCAATTTCCTTTAATCGCTTAAGAATAGCCGGGAAGTCAAAGTCAGCATTATCAGTGAATTTAACTGTAATTACATCTATGTCATCTAAATCCGCATCGTTGTCAATGTAGATGCCGGCTATTTTGTCCTCAGAATCGGGAGAAAAAACATTGCCTGCAACAATATCAGGAATGCTACTATTGTCAGCATTAAAATAATGATAATACGCATAGAGATATAGTACTGTTTCTTCGTCATAGCAAGACTTCATTTCATCATGCATTGCACGATCAAATTCGACTTTCAGGTTTTCAATATACTTTGTCAGATTACTCATTTATTGTCCCCATTTATTAGTTTGAATTCGCTTTCAAAGACTTTGAAAGGAATTTTTACACTTACCCACTCGCCAACATCATTGTTAATAGGAATATACTTTGCTATCATTTGCGGTGATAATATGGCAAGTTTTTTCTGTGAGCCTATTGACCAAAGATAAAATAGATAGTTTTTAGAAGCGATTGCCGTATTCCATTCATTTGAACTTATATAGAAGAAGGCATTGCTGATCTTTTGTTCAGAGGATTTTACTTCAATTAACAGAGGATAGTCTTCCGTATCTGAAACCCTCGAAAGGATATCATATCCTGCCAAATTAGAATCAATAGACATCCATTGTGGCTTCTTTCCGATGCGACTCTCTTCATAAGTAATTGTTAGAAGTTCGCCGTCTCTTCCAACAGTATTCTTATATTCGTCAGAATGCATTCGAAATCCAGCCGCAAGTTCATCCCACCAAGATACAACTCTGTAATCTGGGTTTTCAGAGAGAAGTCCAGATTCAAAAAAACATGACCTCTCGTCTTTAGACATCATAAAGATGGCTTCTTTTCGCCCATAGGGAACCTTATATCCCCATATTGGCTTATAGTGGCGAACATAATCAAATATCATTCTTCTCAACGATTCTGGTGATTTATCATGATTATTAAGGATGCTATTTCCTTCTTCAGAAACATAAATGATTTCTGATTCATTATAAATCCATCCGCATTGTAAAGAGAGTTCATATAGATTTTCGTATGGAATTTGGTAAAAGCGATTTAGCAACGGCAACTCTTCTGCATTAAACTTAGTAAATTCTTTAACGGTTATTAAAAAATCAAGGGTTGCGTGCAATAGATTTACAGATAGTCTTATCATTGATATCATTATTCATGAAACAGGTGATTCAAAATAGCTTGTACATCTTCGGCAGTAAGACCAGCTATAGCGGCATTATTTTCGTTGTACTCAGTATCTTCATCATCAAATTCAAATCCATCAGGATTAACTTTTAAGGATGTATCATTTAACGCAGCTGCCATTGCGCTGATTTTGTAACCCAATCGTGCACGGATTACCTGATCAATACTGTTGTTACACTCTACAAATTCTACGTATGGTTTATCGGAAATACCCAATCTATGAATCCTATCCTCTGATTGGAGATACTGTGCTGCGTTAAAAGAACGATCGAGATATATGGCGTGGTGGCAAACAGTATGCAAACTAATACCCTCAGAACATGCAGCGGGATTAGCAACCAACACTTTACAATTAGGATCGTCATGAAAACGTTTGATCTTTCCCTCTCGGGTATCCATTTCGTCTTCACTTCCGGCGTCAACACCGCCGTGTATATATTCTGCCCCTAAATCGCTCAACCGTAATGCTAACAATTCAACATTGCGTACAAAGCTACTCCATATGAGTACTTTTTCCCCCTCAGCTGCGAGTTGTCTAGCACGTTTACAGACATAAGCAATTTTCGGTCCATCACCAGAAGCAAGAAGTTGTCCGATTTTTTGATTGAATATATATGACATATCATCTGATAATAACGCAGGATTAGAAACGAACTGCATTATTTTGATGATGCATTTACCAATACGTCGTAATTCATAAATAGATGTATCGCTAAGATGAGGATTCATCTGTCGTTTTGCTTCAGATTTTAAAGAATCGTAGATTTCCCTTTGCAGTGCATTCATGTTGATTGTCACAACCTTGTGATCTACCTCAGGAATTCCTAATTGTCCTTTTGTAGTGCGTACATGAATTGGCTGGATCATGTCAATTACATTTTTTTCATCTACTCGTGTTGAAGGATATAAAAAAGTAAACTGAGGGATTAGATCTTTAGCACTTTGAGGCATTGGTGTTCCACTCATAATCAATTTGCGTTTAGGCAGATGTGCCATTTGTAAAACAACTTCGGCGCGTTTTGCCTGTTTTCCACCTTTAATACGGTGGCTTTCATCGAGAAAGAAAAATGTGTCTCCGTTTGATAATACTTTACTAATCAACTCCGGTACTCTTACAAGTTGTTCGTATGAGATAATCATAAATCGAGGGTTAAGTTTTAGTAGTTCACTAATAACAGCCTTACCGCCTCTTAATCTAACAATCTGTTCATCCAAATTAGGTAAACACTCTTTTAGCTGTTCATCCCAAGCAACAAAAGCGTTTTTGGGTGCAGCAATCAAAAGGCGATCAGTGTCTTTGCAATTTACAAAGAAAAACGCCAAGGCTTCAGTCGTTTTACCTGCACCGGGAACAGAGAAGGTAGCAGCTCCAGGCAATACGGATATTTTGCATAAATTGTTTAGCTGATTATCAGTCAAGGGGCGCATAAAGCCTACTGAAATCAGCTTTGCTTTTATCTCTTCTCTGCTATTCTCCGGGCGTTTTACTGCTGCTGTATATGAATCTTTATTTGCCTGTAGCATTAGTTCTTTAACTTTATCAGAGTATTCCAGTTGTATCTCATGACGGTGAGATTTAAGAAATACCTTGATATAGCTCTTAAGCATCAGAAAATAGCGCCAAGAAAACTCTATTATGGACTCGGTGAATACAATAGCTTCTGCGGGTAAATAATCACACAGAAATGTGTAAAACGATTCCCATAGTTTTTCATCCGATTGTTGATTCATAAACACAATTTGTTCGTGTTCAGAAATGTAATCGATTTTTAATATCATTTTATCCAGCCTCTAAGAACAAGACAGTAAGCTTCGATGTTTTCGATCTGCTTTTCTACGCCTTTTTTATCCATCTTATCATTAAGATTTTTGATAGCTTTGTCTAATGCTTTTGCAGCATTTGTAACTTGATTAAGGATGTATTTTTTGTCTTCTTTTTCTTTTTCCAGTTGATCGTACCTATCAATTACAGTATTAGCCGTTTTGACAACAATTTCTGGATTGTCTGTATTTTTTATTGCATCTGCTATCGCAAGATATACTTCTTCAGTAGAATCTGTAGAATCGGTGTCACTTCCCCAAAGATCATCTAAATCATCTTTTTCCTCGGTTACTCTGACTTCCAACGTATCCTTCAGAGAATCAGATATATCATGAAGAGCCGGAATAATCTTAGGGATACGTGAGTATAAACGTTCACCTTTCGTTGCTTCTGGATTTTTAATAAAGCAATTAGCAATTTCTTGAAATAGAATTTTCTCTGCTGGTGAATCCTTCAGAGAGTTTTTTCCCTTAACGATACGTTGAAATGCATAGAAATCATTGTCTACTAAAGACCATTCATCAGGATGACCTATGCTTTTTAGATAACTTTCAGCATAATCATAACATTCAATTAGTTCAATTATTTCTTTTGCATTTTTACCTTGTTTTTTGGAATTAATGTTAATATCGATTGTTTTAATCTTTTCTTTATAGTCTGCAGCTAAATTATGCCAAATATAATCGTCTT
This sequence comes from Roseburia sp. MSJ-14, assembly GCF_018918225.1. NCBI lineage: Bacteria > Bacillati > Bacillota > Clostridia > Lachnospirales > Lachnospiraceae > Roseburia > Roseburia sp. MSJ-14. Next base: position 13,936 of record NZ_JAHLQD010000018.1, on the reverse strand, counting down.
TTATGTCTTTTTTTATCTGTAAAGCAACTTCTAGATCATATACAGCATCAGGGTCATGGTTGGGTAAAACGGCTATTTTTACAGTCTGAAAATGTTTATACTTTTCACGATTGGAATAATATAGCTCTCTCCAAGCACAAAGTCTTCTATTGCCGTTTACAACAACACCTTCATCAGTACAGATAAGAGGCTCTGTTTGTTGAGTGGTATCATCTTTAAAAGTTTTAAGCAAATTAGCTCGTTTTACCAATGTAGTTAAAATGATATGTTGTGATTCTTGAGCTTCAATTGAATAAGGATCGGCTGTAAATAAATCTTTGCTTAATTCAGGATTTTTTGCAAGATATTCTTTCTGAAAGTTTTTTGTTCTAACGTTCTCGATACGATAAACTGGCAGTTCAATTCTGACTTCTACTACAGGCAAGTCACGGTACTTTCCTTGGTATTCAATATAGTGTTTTTCGCCGTTATGGTTATCTACCAAATTTCGAATTGCTATAATCCTTGTTTTTGCGGGGTAACCAAATTCATACTTCATACTCATTGCATTCACCTCAATAATCACGATTATTAAATATACATATTAAATTATATATCATTTTGTATAGAGATTCAAGCCATAATGTGTGATTTATTGTCGAAATTTATGATAATACTACTGCTTATTTGCTTTCTTATGATAAAACACGATCTTGACCGACATTAATTCTTATGATATATTTATATATGGTAATATAGCTTTTTATGGTTACCTCATAGAGACTAAAAGGTGCAGAACAATTGCATCGATATCAACAGTATTGCGAGAGTTGATTATGCAGATATCTGAACATTATCATAATAATGGTGAAATGATGCTTTTTCACGGAGATTGTTTAGACCTTTTCCGAGAAATACCAAATAATTCCGTTTCACTAATTGTGACATCGCCTCCCTATTGTATGAAAAAAGCATATGAAGACCCAACCGATGATATCAACACTTTTATTGATATACACACTAGAATAATAAGTGAAATTTATCGTGTATTGAAACCGGGGGGCAGTGTTTGCTGGCAAGTTGGATATCATGTTGCAGACTCTGAAATTGTTCCGTTAGATTATATCATTTACAATGTTTTTTCGAAGAACAACACAAGACGAAAGTATCCTTTTGTACTTAGAAATCGTATTATCTGGACATTTGGGCATGGATTAAACTGCACCCAACGTTTTAGTGGGCGCCATGAAATGATAATGTGGTTTACTAAAGGACAAGAATATACATTTGATCTTGATAGCGTAAGAGTACCACAAAAGTATCCTGGAAAGCGATATTATAAAGGTGAAAAAAAGGGAGAATTAAGTGGCAATCCTTTAGGAAAAAATCCATCTGATGTATGGGATATACCAAATGTTAAGGCGAATCATATAGAAAAAACTGAGCATCCATGTCAGTTCCCAGTTGCTATCCCACAGAGATTAATCCGTTCTTTAACCAATAAGGGAGACTTAGTTATGGATCCGTTTATGGGATCGGGAACAACTGCGCTAGCGTCCTTGGTTGAAAACAGACGATTTATCGGATCTGAATTACAAGATGAATACTATGAAATAGCAGTAAACAGAATAAATGACGCAAAAAAGGGAAAAATAAAAATAAGGGAAGATAAACCTGTGACCAAGCCAAACGCTAATACTGCGGTAGCAAAATTGCCTGATGAGTTTAGAGATGCTCGTAAGAAAAAGCAAGAATAATAGTAATAAGTATTTATTTGGAATGCAATTAATCAAAAACAGACTCTTTTCACGTTGAAATGAGTCTGTTTTTATATAGTCTTTTATAATATCAGCAGAATCAATTATTGATACAACAGTATATCCCCTTTTCCCTCAGCCAACTGCCTTAGCTTATCTGTATATCCATTGAAGCTGAAGAATACAAAGTGATTCTTTCTTGTTTCCTTTTTCCACTCAACTCTCTCGACCTTTTCAAGCAGATGATAGTATACGTCCACATCCATCGGCTCATTGGTGAATTTACACTCGCCGAAGATCACATTGTCGGAGTTTTCGTCTATAGCGACGACGTCAATTTCCGTGTCGCTCCTGTCCCACCATCTTCCGATTCTGGTAGGCGTAAAGCTCCAGTTGCCGCTCGCGACGAGATCGGGCATATACTCCTTGCGGCAGATATCTTCATAAACGAATGCTGCATGATTCGCGACAAAGCCTGCTTTGATCTTCTGCATGACAAAGTCGGTGTTATCCATTTCGATATATGACCGATAAGGATAGATGAACCGAAACCAGAACCGGATATAGTTATCCTTGATTTTGTAAAGCCCCATCTTGCTCTTTTCGGGTTTGTCCTCCGTAGCGGGAACTTCTCTTTCGAGGATATCCAGATCGATCAGCGTTTTCAGATATTTCGGAAGATTAGTCTGGGCAACATTCAGCGCAGATGCAATCTCGCTTTGCTTTTCCTTTCCCGACGCGATCGTCTTGATGATGGAGAAGTAACTGCCAACGTCCTGGACTTCTTTTTCCAGCAGGAAAGCAGGCTCTTCATACAGATAACTTTCCTTCGACATGACACACCGTTCGATTGCGGTATACACGTTGTCATACAGCTCGAACGATTCGATATACTTCGGAACACCGCCGGTGACCGCATAGTTTTCGATGAGTTGTCTTTGTTCGGCGGTAGGGAAGAAGTCTTGGTAGTAGCGGAAAGCGATCTGCTTCATTTTGATCTGACCGGTTCTCCTGCCGTAGAGCGGACTGTCATAGGACAGTGTCTGAGAATACATCATATTGACGAGCGATCCGCAGAGGATCAGCATGATATTCTTATCGCTGAGCATGGTATCCCATATCTTTTGCAGAACGGATACAAAGGCATGGTTTGCTTTACCGATATACTGAAACTCATCAATGATGATGAGCTTTCTGTCGTGCGTGTCGTCATTGACGATATAGGAGAACAGTTCTTCCCAATTAGAGATATCCGCTTGTGCCAGCAAGGGGTTCTTGATATACTCCGATAGAGCCGTCTTGAAAGCGTTTCTGTTTTCGGATTCACTCTCTTCTGTCGCAAGGAAGAATAGGGCACTCTTATCCTTGATAAACTCTTTGATCAAGGAGGTCTTGCCGATTCTTCTCCGACCGTAGATAACGATAAAAGATGCAGATTCTTTGTTGTATTCCGATTCCAGAAATGCTCTTTCTTTTTCTCTGTTGATAAACTCTTTCATGTTTTCACCGACTTTTATGGTTAAGTTAATATTATTATACCACAAAGTATTATTATTTCAAGTATAATTATTGCTTTTCGAGTACAAAATATACCGATACTATTGTGTTCAGTATGGAATCTGATGATCGTTGCTTTGTAGCGATTTCTTTGTTAAGGCGTGGTAGTTTTTATTCAAATTACAACAATCTAATGACGGTACAGGAAAGTTTGATTTTACTGATAGGAGAGAGAATCGATTCAATTGATGAGTATAGTCGTTCTTGAAAAGTAATGACAGAAAAACTGCTACATGGTGATCTCGGCTTGATGCGTATTCCCTCATAAAATGTTGCGAACTAATTGTAATTCGCTGTGATTATGTTAAGGCATATGTGGAGTACAAGCAATATGTACTAATCTAACCCCTATTCTTTTGGCTGTTGTGCAGATTTAAGTGCAAATGCACCTAAGTTTCAATTGATACTTGATATTTTCCTCAAACAGCAGTATACTATACTTGGAAGTTAGGGTAAAATACCCGTAAGTTTTCGCTACGTAAAACTTATAATAAATGGGAACAGGCTCGGTGTATTTTTCACCGAGCCTGCTGTTTTTCTCAAAAAACCCCTTACGGATACACAAACAATTCTTAAGTTTATTCGAATCAGTTATTCGAATCAGTTATTCGAATAAACTGAGATTAATTCGAATAACTGTTGACTTATTCGAAAACAATAGATATAATAAGAGCGGGTGATAAAAATGCTTTCGAAAGATTTGATAGAATTAATACAACAAATTCAAAAAAACGGTTCTGAGGATAATCGGATTGAGATAAAAAAAGCTGCCGGAGGATGTCCGAAGATTTATGACACACTCTCCAGCTTTTCCAATCAATCCGGAGGCGGCGTTATCATTTTTGGCATTGATCAAGATAATGATTTTGATTTATGCGGCGTTTATGATGCTGATGATTTACAGAAGAATATTGTATCAATGTGCAAGCAGATGACGCCGGTTGTCCGTCCTGTGTGTACTGTCGCGACGATAGATGAAAAGGTGTTTGTCAGTGCTGAAATTCAAGAAATAGACTTGTTTGAGAAGCCTTGCTTTTATACAGGAGCAGGCAGGCTGAAAGGTTCCTATATCCGCGTTGGTGACAGCGATGAGCATATGACGGAATATGAGATTTATAGCTATGAGGCGTTTCGCAAAAAAATACAAGATGAGATTCGTGTGGAGTCCAGGGCTGAAATAGAAGATATTGATACGGATAGCTTTGCGTTATACTTATACAATCTCCGCCGAACAAAGCCGCAGCAAGGAAATCTTGCAACGGAAAAGGTGATGAAGCTACAGGGCTTTTCGGACGGTCAGAAGCCTACTTTGGCAGGCGTTATGATGTTTGCTGAGTATCCGCAAGCTTTTTATCCGCAGCTGTGTATCACTGCGGTTTCCGTGCAAGGATATGAGATCGGCGATTTGGGAGATTTATCGCAGCGCTTTGATGATAATGAACGGATTGAAGGAACAATTCCGCAGATGCTTGAGGAAGCATTGAGCTTTATCCGACGCAATATCAAAGTCAGAACCATTATTGACCCTACAACAGGCAAGCGCGAGGATAAGCCGGAATATCCGATTGTAGCATTAAGAGAAGTTATTCTCAACGCACTGATTCACAGAGATTACAGTATTCATACGGATTTATCGCCTATTACAATTCGCATTTTCAAAAACAGAATAGAAGTGGAAAATCCCGGCGGTTTGTATGGCAGAATGACGATAGACGAGCTGGGGAAAACAATAGCGGACACGCGTAATCCATTTATTGCAAAGGCAATGGAAGTAATAGGAAAGACTGAAAACCGTTTCAGCGGAATTCCCATAATCAGAAGGTTAATGAAGGAGTATCATCTGCCGGAGCCGTTGTTTGAAAGCAGGCGCGGCGTATTTAAAGTGACGTTATTCAACCATCAGGAATCAACTGAAAAAACGGATGGGAATCCGTTAACGAATCAGATTTTGGAATATTGTTCCGTTTGGAGAACAAGAGCGGAATTGAGGGAACGGTTCAGCCACTTAACGTCATCCTATTTGATGAGTTATTTTGTCAACCCGTTGGTGGCACAGGGAAGGATTGAACTCCGTTATCCGGAAAAACCACGAAGCTCAAAGCAGGAATATAAGACGGTATGAAGCAAAATGTTGCAAAAACAATAAAGAAAAGCTGACTGGAGATTTATTATGCTGGCAATTAAGACAACGGAAAAGCTGACGGGTGTAACCGTTAGCGGAACATATGGAGAATTGAACACATTGTATGATGCGCTGTCAAACGTTACGGGTGAGGAAGAATCTTATCCCGAGCTTGAAGCATGCAGAATTCGTGTGCATGGTCTGTGCTATGATATTCGCCACGCTTATCAGGGCGACAGAAACAGAGGAAAAAACGAATATGGTGAACAGATTTTCTCATTTGAATATCTCTGGCCCGAGATGGTTTTCATTTTTGCGGTGCTTGATGAATTCAACAGGCTTTCGGAAGGTAGTCGATGCTATTTGAAGCAGGAAGGCGCAGAGAAGCTGTTTTATCATCCCGAAACAAAGGACGCGCTCTTGGAACGCTTGCCTGACGATATCGCATATGTGCGTTATTTTCAAAACCTTATCAAAAACGCTTTTCAGAGAACGATCGCCCCAAATCGGTTTAAGAAAATCATGTCGGATTATGAGAATGATTACAGGTATTCATATGGGCGTACGAAGCGTTATTTCATGCGTTTCTGTCCTCAGTGGGTAGATATTCAGAATGTAAAGTATCTTAAACGTGCGCTTGAGAAAAGGAAAACCTATCTTGCAACCATAGCAGAGAAGATTATGTTTGATAACCCGGATTATGATGCAATGGAAGATGCTGTCTACGGATTCGCAAAAGAAGAAGGGATACCGTATTATGAGATAGAGCTGAACGGCATGGAATATCCTGACGAAATAGAGTGGTAACAGCGGCATAAGGAGGAATTATTTATGAATCAGATAGAGGAAAAAGATTGGAAGCTGTATCGCGAAAAGCTGCCCGAATGGCAGGAAGCGTATATGGAGCGGCTGATAAAAGAATATGTCGAACTGCTCAACAGCGATAAAGCGGCGTCCGAAAAATTTGGGGCGCTTGACAAGCGTATTCGCGCGGACAGGCAGAGTTTAGGCGTCCGTATCATCGAAGAAAGGCGTTCAAAACTGCAGAACATTCTGACCGGCTTGATCATCGAACACGTCATTTCTTTAGATGATTTGCAGGATTTCAGCGAGGAGCTTCGGGAATCTACAAGCCAATGGATTCAAATGTATTGCAAAAACTTAGAATCATAAACGGGAACAGGCTCGGTGAGATGCACCGAGCCTGTTTACTGCTTTAGTTAGTATTCAATTAATATTTGTAAATAATATAGTATTCATTGTATACAGCGGTATATTTACCAATCCGTCATCCTCTTGCCGATAATTTGCCATTGAAGCTTTGATACTGATTGTAGGCTTGTATTTCTCTCGATATGTTTTCAGGCTTTTGGCTTTGAGGTTTTCTTCCGCTTTTACTTCAAGCGGAATGACCTTCTCGCCGTCATCGAGTAGAAAGTCTATCTCACAACTATTGCGGTCGTTTGTGTAGTAGTAGACGCCAAATTCGGTGGTAGATTTCAGCTGCTGCAGAACATATTGTTCTGTCAATGCGCCTTTGAACTCCTTGAACATATCATTGCCGTCTAGGAGAACACTTTTGCTGATGCCGGACATACAGCAAAGTAGTCCGACATCCAATAAAAACAGCTTGAATGCTTTTAAATCCTCGTATGCCTTCAATGGCAGATTGGGTGTTGTAATGCGGCTGACCTTGTGAACAAGTCCGCAGTCGCACAGCCACATGATTGCGGTTTCAAATTCTTTTGCTCTGCCGCCTTCACGGACTAAGCCGTAGATAAACTTTTTGTTTTCCTTGGCAAGCTGTGAGGGAATGCTATTCCATACCATGCGGATTTTCGGAACAATATCCGACGGCGCGTGCTTGGAAAAGTCTTGCTCGTATGCTTCGAGGATTCGCTTTTGCACTTCGCGTACCTCGTTGAAATCTTTGTTATGTGAAAAACGCAAAACAACCTCGGGCATACCGCCGATAAAGTAATACTGTTTCAGCAAATAAATAAATTGTTCGGAAAAAGAGTTTATTAAAGCAAAGTCGCCGCTGTTAAGCAGTTGATACAATTTATCATAGCCGGTTCCCAATAAAAATTCGTCAAACGACAGGGGATAGAGCTTTAGAAAATCTACCTTGCCGACGGGAAAAGAAGTTCCTTCATGCAAGGCAATTCCTAAAAGCGAACCGGCGCAGATAATATGGTACTGCGGAGCATTTTCATAAAAGTATTTCAGGCTGCTCAACGCAGCAGGAACCTCCTGAACCTCATCAAAGATAATCAGCGTATCGTCGGGTGTGATGGTAGTATCGGAATATATTTCCAGTCCCATCACGATTCTTTCAATGATCAAATCAGAAGAAAACAAGTCATTCATTTGTTTATTGGAATCAAAGTTGATATAGACAGTCTTTTTATAACACTCCTTGCCGAATTCTTTCATCAGCCATGTCTTGCCAACCTGGCGAGCACCTTCGATTATTAACGGCTTGCGGAAATAGCTGACCTTCCATTTCTTCAGTTTCTCAATAGCAGAACGGTACATATCATCAACACCTTTTTTGGAAATCTATGATTAGTATAACACCTTGCAACAAAAAATACAATGAATATTTTTAAATAAGCACAAAAAATGCAACGAATAATTAATTAGAGTCACAAAAAATACAACGAAAAACAGGCTCGATAGCACAGAAAATACACAGAGCCTGTTTTATACCCTTTGCGGATACTCATAGTTAATTAAATTTTTATCGTCAATATGTACTAATCCCAACCCATTCTTTTAGCTAAATCCAACATAGCGAAGCAGTATTTCTGCCAGTTTTTCAATGTTATCAGTAACGGGTCACCCTCGCGGATACGCAGTGTTCTTCGAATTTCCTTAGGAATTACGACCCTGCCGAGATCGTCGATCCTTCTGACAATTCCTGTAGCTTTCATATCTGAACTCCTTATTTGATTTACAAATTCTTGTGAAGATAGTGTTTGCTGTCATAATCAGATAATACAGTGCATTTGCAGGAATAATTTGTTAATGACAGCGCTGTTATTACCACAGCCTTTGTGAAGAAGCACCGGCGGTCGGCAGACAGTTGATATCTTTCATACGCTGCAATTTCGGAGATTGAATTGCTGTTTGATTTCACTGCATTGTTTTAGTCAGAGAATAATTCCGCGCTGCTGACGTCGATCGGTTCAAGCTGTAAATACGCGGGAGCGGGGATAAGTAAGCCGTCCTGTGATTCGTGATACTCGGCAGCGGGACAGAGCTTGTATTCCTCTTTTGCCAGCACGATGCCGATATCCGCGACGACGAGCTTTTTCATGAAATTGGCTGCGTTCTCCGTCACCAGCCCGCGCTTGACATAGCCGATGGTGATGGTAAGGTCGGAGCATACAGCAATCTCCGCTTCGCCTGTGTCGCCGTTCATGCCGCTGTTGATATCTACGCTGACGATCTGCGCTTTGCAGGCGTTGATCTCGTTGACCGCGCTGAGCCACGGCTCGCGCAGGTTGCCCTGAAAGCCTGTCCCGAGCAGACAGTCAACAACGATGTCGGCGTTTTCAAAAGCTCCCGGCTGATATTCTTCAAACGGTACGCATTGAGCTTCGGCTTCTGCCGCGTAAAAAGCGCTGTCCTCCGTCAGCTTATCGATGAGCTTGACGATTCGGCAGGCTTGATTGTTACGCTTGAGGATGCAGGCGAGCGCGTAACCGTCGCCGCCGTTGTTGCCGCCGCCGACCGCGATCGCGATATCGCCGCGCCAATTGATGGCTCTGTAAACGCCGAGTGCCGCGCGATACATCAGGACGCGTCCCGATACATACCTTTCAATCGTCAGTCGGTCGCTTTCGCGCTTGTTCTCAACAATGATACTGACGGCGATTTTATCGTATTGCAGCAGCTTTTCGCCGACAGGGAGCGTGTAGAATTGCTCAATGCCGACGGCGGCTTTTGTGATGCAATAGCAAAGCAGCATATTGAATTTCATATTCCTTTTTCTGCTGACTGTCAGCAGGTTGTTCACATCAAGCGTCTTGAAAAAAGTCACCATCGGATTCGGTGCTTTCATCCATAGCTCATACGCCGTCGCTCTCGGACTGCCTTTCGGATCGATTTCTTTCGGCATGATTATCCTCTTTTCTTTAATGGTATAATTATTCGATCATCCAATATCCGTCATAGGGATAACCGGCTTTTCCAATGTCGGACAGGTTTCATAAATATTCATGTTATTTTCCTCCGGTCTTGATTTTTGTTTTGAAATACTGTCCGACTCTCCATAATTGCCGCGACTGTCGCAACAAGGCAGACAAACGAGGCGGTGTATCGTATGTTGATGATTGGAAGCGTAAAGGGAAGCATAAACACCAACGCTCCCGTGACCTTATTGATCACGGAATGAACCGCTGTCAGCGTATGATGGCGGACGAATCCGATTACGATATTGACGACCTTGATCAGCGCGATCACACCGACCCATATAATGATCCATAGGGGCAGCTCGAGGTGGGGGAGGAGCTTTATCAATACAGCCGCGGCAAAAACGATATCGGCAAGGGCGTCGAGCTTCGCACCGAATTCGGTCGCGGTATTCGTTTTCCGCGCGACCAATCCGTCAAGGATATCGGATAATCCGGCGGCTGTGTAAAACGCGTAGAACGGCAGCGACAGCGGCGCGCAAAATACCAGCGCGAGGCCGCATAGTATTCTGAGAATTGTTATCCCGTTTGCCAAATTGATGACTGTCATGTTTCTGTCGGCTCCATGATTTCTGTATATCATCGGCACGAAATTTTCCCTGCTTTCTGTTTGTGCTGCGGTTGGGGTGGAAGCAGGTGGAGGCCGGGTGGAAGAAACAATTTTTGCCTCCACCTGAACTGCCCTCAAAGAAACGGCTTACCTATGCGGTTTTTGAGATGTTCAGGTGGCAGTTGGTGGAAGAAGTGGAAGTTCTTTCAACTCTAATAAACTTTTATATACCCACACTCTGTTGACGCCTCTCATACCTCCATACATACATTCAAATTTTCTGAGAAATTAATTTTACTTCTACTTCTTCTACCTAACCCCGAAAAATGGCTTGCCTGTGCGGTTTTTCTTGGTGGAAGTTCTCTTGTTTGCCGCCACCCGACCTCCACCTTGCTTCCACCCCAAATGTCAGTTTGGATTCAGTTGACTGTCCCATTGACGATCTGAGCGTACTGTTCCTCAGGGATCATCGGTGAGGTGATCTCTTTTAATACATCCTCGTTGATCGTTCCGTTCTCGGCGTACTGTTTGCCTGCTTTTCTGATCAGCGCAAGGCGCGGCTCGGTGACGATCGCCGCCTCGGGCGCGTTGAACATCGGGCTTTCGGGAACGGTTATCATCGTATGATTACATGGGAAACACCTGACAAACTGCATTACGGCAGGCTCAAAGTTGTGTTGGCTGTTCGGAAAGCCGCAGCCGCAGATCATCACGTATCTCAGGTGAGAATAATCCGCCTGACCGACATGCTCATACCGGTCGCCGACTTTCTGCATCGCCATAGAGGATAGGGGAAGGGTGCGGTCAAGCAATGCCTTGAGCGGCGCGGGCATACCGTAGCAGTAGAGCGGATAGCTCCATATCAGCAGGTCGCTGTCGAGGATTTCTTCTAAAATTTCGCGCATATCATCGTGGTGGACACAATCGCCGCCGTTACGCATACAGGCAAAGCAGCCCGCACAGTATTCGATATGCTTGTCGATAACGTTGATGGTATGCACCTTGTTCTCCGCGACCTCGTTCATCCCGTCGAGAAAAGCGCGGGTGATGTGCATGGTATCGCTATTCTCCCTTTTGGGGCTGCCATTCAATACTAATATCTTCATTTTTCTCTCCCTATCTCAAAGCTCGTCGGCTTGATCTTTTATTTCATACGGCTTGTCCCAGGAGCCGATCTCGATCAGATTGCCCTCCGCGCTCAAGGACGGCGCGTCCGAGCTGAAGGACGGTACCGAAAAGCTCAGCGAAGGAGCCGATACCTTGAAGAACGGTATCCTCACGCTGAAAAACGGCGTTCCCGCGCTGGTCGACGGCGTCAGCCGGCTGCGCGACGGTTCTATGAAGCTCAGCGACGGCTTGAAGCAGTTCAACGACGAGGGTATCAGCAAGATCACCTCTCTGCTGAAAAACGACGTCGGCGATCTTGCCGAACGCCTGAAAGCGACGATCAAGACAGCTCAGAACTACAAGTCCTACTCCGGTCTGACCGAAAACATGGACGGTGAAGTCAAGTTTATCTACAAGACCGAAGAGATTCAATAATAAAGATTTATCAACAACCGTATCGGACGGCAGGATTGTCAAACGATACGGTTGTTTTCTTTTGTTTTATCGTGGCGCTGTTTTGCGGCATGGGGATTTAGTATTAGAAGGGCTGACGGAATCAGAATCAGGAAAACCGTGCGCCTTATGCATAACAGTGTTCAGCGATTTGCCGGTAAGAGGATTTGTTTATGAGCATATGTAAATCGATTTATTTGTTATTGGTAAATTGATGCTGTATCTATGTCAAAACAGCAAAAACAAAGGAGAATTATTAAAAACTTCTTATGAATTCTGTAGTTGAAATATACCGGAAATTGTGATATTATTACGATATGTAATAAAATAACATGGAGCATTATGCGCACGTAAGAAGAAGGGTGATTATTATGCATAATATATCTGATATATCTGAATGTAAGATTGCTGTAGCCGGTACCGGCTATGTAGGGCTTTCTATCGCCGTGCTGCTGAGTCAGCATCATCAAGTGACTGCCGTGGACATTATTCCTCAAAAGGTTGATTTGATCAACAACAGGAAATCTCCTATTCAGGATGATTATATTGAGAAGTACCTCGCAGAAAAAGAGCTTGACCTTACTGCAACGCTGGACGCGGAAAAAGCCTATTCCGACGCTGATTTTGTTGTGATCGCCGCTCCGACCAACTATGACAGCAAGAAAAACTATTTTGATACCTCTGCCGTTGAAGCGGTCATCAAGCTGGTCATGCAGTATAACCCCGACGCTGTCATGGTCATTAAGAGTACGATCCCCGTGGGCTATACCGAGCGCATCAGAGAAAAAACCGGCAGCAAAAACATCATTTTCAGCCCGGAATTCTTAAGAGAGTCCAAGGCGCTTTACGATAACCTTTATCCCTCCAGGATCATCGTCGGCTGCGACGAAGAGACAAGAGAAGCTGCCGAGACCTTTGCCGCGCTCTTGCGGGAAGGCGCCGAGAAGGAGGATATCGATACGCTTTTCATGGGCTTTACCGAGGCTGAGGCTGTCAAGTTGTTTGCCAACACCTATCTCGCTCTGCGCGTCAGCTACTTCAACGAGCTGGATACTTATGCTGAGCTCAAGGGGCTGGACACCCGGAAGATTATCGAGGGTGTTTGTCTCGATCCCAGAATCGGCTCGCATTACAATAATCCATCCTTTGGTTACGGCGGTTATTGTCTGCCGAAGGACACCAAGCAGCTTTTGGCAAATTATCAGGACGTTCCGCAGAACATGATCTCCGCGATCGTAGAGAGCAACCGCACCCGTAAGGACTATATTGCCGACCGCGTACTGGAAAAGGCGGGATATTACACTGAGAATTCCGTTTGGAACGCCGAAAAGGAGCGCCCGATCACCATCGGCGTTTACCGCCTGACGATGAAAAGCAACTCCGATAACTTCCGCCAAAGCTCGATCCAAGGCGTTATGAAGCGTATCAAGGCTAAGGGCGCTACCGTTATCATTTATGAGCCGACCTTAGAGGAGGGGACCACCTTCTTCGGCAGCCTTGTCGTCAACGATATCCAACGCTTCAAGTCCGGCTGTGACGCGATCATCGCCAACCGCTACGACAGCGTGCTGGACGATGTGGAGGACAAGGTCTATACCAGAGATTTGTTCAGGAGAGATTGATACTGTTATCCTCCGACTTGCGGATATAGGCGATACCGCGCGATCCGATGCGCGTATTGACGGCTGATCATTTTTGCCGAATTGTCCCAATCAGCATCTATATGCGTCAGTATGTGAACTGCTGATTTGTGATTTGTCCAAGCTGAAAAAAATCATGACAATCCGTGTGTCTGAACGATGCGGTATTGTTTGAAGGAAGAGATTCAGATGTCATATGAAAAATACAGCGTTTTACTGCCCCTCTACGTGAAGGATGACCCTGACTGGTTTTGTACCAGTATCGACAGTATACTGGCGCAGACTGCAGCTCCCGATGAAATATTCATTATCTGTGACGGGCCTCTCTCAAAAGAACTGGACGCGGCGTTGGAAACTTATACACAAGCGCATGAGGGACTGTTTACGGTCCACAGGCTCGAAAACAATGTCGGTCTGGGCAACGCGCTGGCAAAAGCGGTCCCGCTGTGCAGAAATGAGCTGATCGCGCGGATGGACGCCGATGATTTCGCCGTTCCCGAACGGTGTGAGAAAGAGCTGAGATTCCTTGAGGAGCATCCCGAGATCGACGTCGCTGTCTCTTATACACATCT
>NZ_JAHLQD010000004.1:0-65951 GCF_018918225.1 Roseburia sp. MSJ-14 | reverse complement strand
TCTCCCATATTTCATAATCGGCAGGATCCTTTTTGCTTACTGCTTTTCTCAGCATTTTACACAGTGTCTTGTCCTTGAACGACATTGAATCCATATCCCATGCACCACGGCAATAAAAATCGGAATATCAGATAGTTTATCCTTCATATTATGACTTCTGATCTGCTTAAAAGCATCTTTGTCATATGGGGACGCACAGCAGAAAAACACGATTTCTCCTCTAAATTCCAGTTTATCTGTTAAACCCTCTGAAAACGCTGTATTTTCAAGGCATTTCGCCTATCTTGTGTTCCAACCTTATGTATTTTCCCTTGTTTTTGCCCTTACGAGCCGAAACAAGGGAAAGTTTTTTACTCTCCGCCGACCACCTTATCCAGCAGTCTTGCGGAAGTACGCTTCGCTTCCCTTGTAGCGTGAGCGTAAATATTCATTGTGGTACTGACATCGGCATGTCCGAGAAGCTCCTGCACATCCTTCGGCGCTGCCCCGTTTGAGAGCAGATTGCTCGTGAATGTGTGACGAAGTTGGTGGAAATGAAAGCCCTCCAAGCCCTCGACCTTTCTGCTTGCCGTCCTGCACATAATCCCTACCGTACTCGGTGATTCGTATGCGCCGTCAGGTCTGAGGCAGACAAAGGATATTTCCTTGTACCCCTCTGGGATTTCATCTGTCCTCGGCAGGCTGTAAACCTCGTAGTAAGTACGGTCTTTTTCCTTCACCTCGGTGTAGTAGTTGAGGTGGTAAAGCCCGCCATACTGGAGGCGGTTTTTGTGCTGTTCGGTTTTCGCCGCTTTGAGGATCGCCGCCAGCGTGTCGCAGAAGTCCACGGTACGGACTTTCTTCCGTTTGGTCGCTCCTATCTCGGTTTTATGCCTTGCCCCGTTGTAGCGCATACTGCGGCGCACCGTAAGGTACTGCTTGTCAAGGTTGACATCCTGCCAAGTCAAGCCGCAGACTTCGCCGATGCGAAGCCCCGTGTAGTAGGCAATCTGAATGGGCAGTAAAGCGGGGTTATCTTTCTTTTTCAGAAATTCCTCCAGCTTCAGATATTGCTCATGGCTGAGCGTGGGTGTGGAATCGGTATTGCCGTCCTCGTCCGAAAACAGGTCATAGTCCTCTTTTTTGCCCCGCCATACCACATACTGCATCGGGTTGAAGGTAATCAGCCGTTTGGGGAATACCGCAAAGTGGAACGCTCCTTGCAGGACTGCCGAGAACAAACGCAGATACCCTTTGCTAAGTGCCTTTGCCGTTGTACCGTCGGGATTTGTCCCGCCGAAGCTGAGAAAATCCATATACGCCTGCAAATGGTCGGCGGTGACGGTTTTCAGCTTTCGGCTGCCGATAGGGTGCTGCTTGATACGGTTTACCGTACCCTGATATGCCATTACCGTACCGTTGCTGAGACTGCCGGGCTTTAGTTCTTCCTCCACCCACATATCCAGCAGCATTCCCACCGTGGCGTTTTCAGACTTTGCAACGAATTTCTTTTCCTCGTAGTCCTCCATCGCCTTGCGGAGCAGGGCTTCCGTTTCGGATTTGCTTTCTGTTCCCACGAATTCACGCTGTACCAGATTGCCGCTTTCATCTTCGATATAGAAGCGGTAGTACCACT
This sequence comes from Roseburia sp. MSJ-14, assembly GCF_018918225.1. Classification (NCBI taxonomy): domain Bacteria; kingdom Bacillati; phylum Bacillota; class Clostridia; order Lachnospirales; family Lachnospiraceae; genus Roseburia; species Roseburia sp. MSJ-14. Next base: position 64,336 of record NZ_JAHLQD010000004.1, on the reverse strand, counting down.
TTTTGCCTTTCTTTCTTACAGAACCTTTTGCCATAGATAAAAACTCCTTTCTATCCGTGGCAATCGGGACTGTGACATATGGTGTGCGTAAAGTAAAGAATGTCACTTTTGCCGGTTGGTTTCAATCGGCATATTTTTTTGTCAAGGTGCCACGGAATTTTCTTTTTCGGCAAGCCTGTTTTCGGCTTCCGTCACTATCCCGAAGAGGTCGCCCATAGATACTTTGGTGCGTCCCTCATCGTAGATATGTAAAATTCCGTCTAAAAAACGCTTCATATCTTCGATAGGTATTTCCATTTCTTTGCGGTAGACCCGTTCTTCGATTGCGCCCACCTCAATCGCATACCGCATAATCGACTGCTTCAAGCCCTCGTCCTCCGCCACACGGTCAACCTCCGCCATAGCGTTGGCAAAGTAGTGGCACAGCACCGAGTACAGGTCAATCATCTTGCCGAGGAAGGTGGTAAGAAGCTGCTGGTGCGGCTCTCCGCTGACCGTGGAGGAAACCGTATCAAGGTACTTTTTGATATGCTCCTCAATGTCCTTTTGGCAGAGCGTGCGGGCATCATATTCCTTTTCCTCGGAAAGCCCTGTCAGCCATTCGGGAGTGGTAAGCAGCGCATCGGCAAGACCGTTGATAATCATAGTACGCTTCGGGTCAACGCCGTCTGCTTCATACCGCTGAATGGTGGATTTGTTTACGCCGATACGCTTTCCAAGCTCAGGCATGGTAAGGTTTAGTTCTGTTCGGCGCTCTTTTACCCGTTCACCGACTTGTTTTGCGGTGAATTCAATTTCTTTTTTCAAGGTTTTCACCTCCTGACGAGTATCATTATAGCACATCAAAATGCAGATTGCAACCCTGAAACGGGATAAATATTAAAAAAAATTCCTAAACAGTTGCAAAACAGGTTGACACGAGATTGCAAAATAAGTATAATTAGGATTGTACAGTTGCAAAACAAGTATTTCAAAAGGAGGATGAGATAATGAACGCAGTTAAAATAGGTATGACCATCGAGGAAGCCGCCGAATGTACGGGTATCGGCAGGAACACCATGCGGAAATTGGTGGACTGGGGCAAGCTGCCTGTCTTAAAGGTAGGGCGCAAGACCATTATCCGAAGGGACACGCTGGAGCGTTTTATGACGGTCAATCAAGGCAGAAATCTTCTCAATCAGAATGATGTCCGCCGAGTAGATTGACCGTTCTTAAAGCCCTCGGCGTTTGAGAGCGAAATACACCCCTCGCACAAATCTGCCGATTTGTACTCAGGGTATTTCGCCCCTGCGGGGAGCTACCGTATCAACGCTTGCAGGAAATCCCTGCCGCTTTTGATACGGCGCTGTTCCGTCAGCAAAGCCGCCGAAACAGCAGCAACCGTCAAGACGGTTGCAAAATGAGAACGGTATATTTTAAAGAAAGGTTGGATTATGGCAAGACACAGCTTCATACAGATGTCGAAGCTGCCTAATGTCAAAGGACGAATATCGTATATCACCAGCCACGCAAGACAGGAAAATCTGTACGCCACTTACCGCACCGCCGACAATGCCTTTTGGAATAATCTCGCAAGGGAGAGCCGGCAGGAGTTCCAGCGCAGCGGCGCAGAGGGGAAATGTATTGAGGCAAGGGAGCTGATTATCGCCCTGCCCGAAGTTTACACGCAGTACGAGCCGCAGCAGGTGCTTGAGGATTTTACAGATGAGTTCCGCAGGCGGTACGGCGTGGAATGTGTGTCGGCATTGCACCACAATAAGCGCAAGACCAATTACCACATTCATCTGATTTTCAGCGAAAGGAAGCTGCTTCCTGAGCCTGATGTGAAGATTGCCACAAGAAGCGTATTCTTTGACGAAACAGGCAAGCGGGTACGCACCAAGAAGGAAATCACAGGTGAGGACGGGCAGATAAGAAAAGGCTGTACCATTATCAAAAAGGGAGAGGTTTACGAAAGCCATCTGTTCACCGTAAAGGATGACCGCTTCAAGAGAGAGCCTTTTCTTCGGGAGGTAAAAGAGGATTATACAAACCTTATCAATCTCCATATTGAAAACCCTGAACAGCACCTGAAGGTATTTGACAAAAACAGCGTGTACCTGCCGACAAAGAAAATAGGCAAGAACAATCCCAAAGCCGAAGAGATTGCAGCCGACAACGCTACAAGGCAGGAATGGAACAGGACAGCGGACATGGCACTTGTATCGGGGATTGAGGAGGCTAAAATACTGGAAATCAAACAAACCGAGATACACGACAAGGTTAGCCAATCCATTAAAAGCGAGGGCTGGCTGCCGAATCTGTTCCGCCGTATCGTGAACAAGGCGAAGGACATTTTACAAAACCTTATCCGTGAATACGGGATACCGCCGAAGCCCACGCTGGATATTGATATGACAGAGTTCTGCACCATGCGGAATCTAATGATACGGGTGCAGGATGAGGCAAGAGGGATTAGGAATTTGCAGGACAACATTCTGCCCAAGCTGAAAACACAGCTTGCAGAAACAACAGGGATTTTCAAGGGCAAGGAGCGCAAAGCCCTTACCGAGCAGATACAGCAGACGGAGCAAGAAATTGACCGCAGGCTGGATAAGCTCCCCGATATTCTCAGGGAGGACGGTTATCCCGATGTGCAGGCATTCATGGCGACCTATCGGGAGGCGGAAGCCGTTGTGGAACAATACAACCGTGACCTTGCCGAATGGGAGCGTCAGGTGAAACAAAAGAGCAGACCGCCAAGACCGCCCGAAAAGGAGAGCGTCCGAAACAGGCTCAGACAGTTGCAGGAGCAGGGCAGACAGCAAAAGCCACGAAAGAAATCCTTTGACAGAGGCAGCCGATAGGCGAAGAAAAACCGCCGCTATGGTTTTACCCATACACGGCGGCATACATATAGAGATTAGTTTTCCTGTTTCTTTATAACGGTTACTTTCAAGTTCTCTGCTTCTATCAGCGTTTCCTGCTTGCACTTCGGGCAGTAGAGAGGATAGTTTTTCAAGACCGTATCATATCTTGTTCTGTCACGGGTTTTGTTGCCACAAACAGGACATAATATCCATTCGGCTTGTTTCTGCATACACTCACCAATCCTTACGGTATTTCGTCAATTAACGTTACCGTCCATTTTCCATCTAACTGTTCAATATCCCAACGTGAATATGCTTCTCCGTTACCAGAAATGAGAGTATCATCCTTATCGTAATAATCGGCTGAATATTTCACCCAGATATATCCCTTCCCATTTTCCTGTTTGGTGGTTACAAGTTCTATCGAAACATCTGCCCGAACCGCCTTATCATCAAAGAAATAGTATCTTTCTAACGCACCGCAGTCCTCTTTATTCGTACCGTCTCCTGACCCGCAGTAAGACATAATATCCTTTGCTTCTGCTATGAGGTCATTTGCGACCTTTAGCTGTGTTTCATCGGTACACTCGATTTCCATTTCATCGACCTTTTCCTGACCATAATGCTTCACAAGTGTCGAAACGCCTTTACCGCCGCAGGCGGAGAGACTGATTACCATCGTCAAGAATAGAATAGCACATAAGAATTTTTTCATAGTTGACCTCCGTTTTTAGCAGCGTTACGCTTGCTTTTTAATTTAATCCAATCCTTTGCAATGCTCTCATTGCGGTTTACTGATAGGATAATTCCAACAAGTGCCATATCGTAAATAATGAACATTCCTCCTGTTACAACGAAGGGGACGCACATAAAGAAGTTCGGAAGAACCCCAATGTCGGATAAGGCAGTGAAAACAATTCGTAAAATATAAATCAACAGCACGGTATTGGTTAGAAGTTTGCCAACCTCTGTATCCTGCTTTTTTGAAGTCCTGTAAAGGATAGCAAACAATATCCCGAATACAAACAGCAAAAATATAAGTGAAAATTTTCCGTATTCGTACAGGAGCAGGGTGATTGGGTGGTCATAGAAGTAGCTCATTACCTTCACATCAACAGGCATTCCGCTTTTTCCAATTAACTCCGCTTCACGAAACACCGAAAAGAAATCGAGCTGTTGTAAATATCCTGTATTTTCCTGCAAGCGAAAAAGATGATAAAAGCGGCTTAACAGGTACACTCCGATAATAAGAAAAATCAGCATACAAGCCACACCGAAGATATTAACACGATTCCATTTCAGCCATTTTAATTTTAACCCGCAGCAAAAGATGAATAGCTCGCAAGCCAACAGCAACACAAAAACTGGAAACGCTTGATTTATTAACGCTAAAGTCAGCGGAAAAATAGCATATAGCCAGTAATGTATGATTTTTGTCTCGCTTTCACTGTTCTTTTCATAAAACAGGATTCCGACCAAAACAATCGGATAGCATAGCAGCAGGTAGAACAGAAAACCGTATCCAAGCGGTGCAAATCCGTTCCATAATTCATAGAGTAGCCCGAAGATTGCCGCCAGTGAGAGCAGTCCGTATAACGCTCTTGGAAAGCGAATTAAGACAGTGTAATCAATAAAATACAAAAAAGCAGCAACACAAACTCCAAGCACAATACCGATTATCTTTGGTACGGTCAGGGATATTGAGGTTAGCATAGCAGAGATTAGAATACCACTCAGCAGCAACACGCCTGCTATGAGCAGCAACAGCCAATTCACTTTCGGGCGGTGGACAATATCAAGCTCTGTCCCAACTACATCTGCATCGCCCATTTCTTCAATGGCTTTTCTCATTGCTTCTTTCTGATTCAGACCGTTTTCCCGCAAAGCATCGTATTGGTCGTTTATGTGGTCAGAAAGCTCTCTTGTTGCCACAACCTTTGCTCTGCTCCAACGAATGTATCTTTGAACATCCTTGATATATTCTTCGGGAGAATTATATTCCTGCAAGCAAAACACCCCCCGACAAAACCTTATTGACTGCGGCAGAGTAGCTTTCCCACTCAGACAGCCGCACCACAAGAAATCTTTTCCCTTCATCTGTAATCCTGTAATATTTTCTTGTTTTCCCCGCAACAGTTTCTCCGTCATAGGACACAAGATACTGCTTTTGCTCTAAGAGATGGAGCAGAGGATATAATGTTCCTGCTTTCAATTCAAAAGTATGGTCGGATTGCTTCGCAAGTTCTTCTATCATCTGATACCCATACATATCTTGTTTTTCAAGCAGCTTCAAAATCAGCATATCTGTATTCCCTGAAATCAGAGATTTATCAATTGCCATATATGTCCCTCCTTGTATCGACAGTCTACATATCGATTATATATAGATTGCCGATATAAGTCAAGAGGCAACAGACAACATTCATAAAAAGTTTGCTTTTGGATTGCCAAACCCTATGTTTTCAGCATAATCTCTCTACTGTAGCGCTTTTAACCCACAAATGCCTTGTGTTAAGCCATATTCTCGTCATAAAATACGAGGGGTAAGGCATTTACACCTTTACCCCTCGCTTTGCGTTACCGCCAGTCTGCTATGCGAAGATGATTTCTTTATTCACAATCTCCATCGCACAAGCCCGTATATTATTCATTCTCCTGACCCATTCTAAGGCGTTTTCCGCCTTTAATTGTTCCGTGATACCCTGTGCCTGCTTCATGCCATCTATGAGCCGTTCAAAGCGTTCCTGCGCCTGTTCGTTGATGCCGGAAAGATAAGTGTTGAGCTTACCGCTGGTCAGAAGTGTTGTGTAGGTTGCTTTTCTATGTTCTTTCAGGTAGCGTTTGTGCCGCTGTCCCCATATCCCGATAGGCTTTTCTTCTTCGGGTGGCAAGCTAAGGCACGGCAAATAGTATTCGCCTTGCAGTTCATACCAAAGACCGTTGTTTTCATCATAAATGTACTTGTCCATCTTGAAATCCTCCAGTATAATATATTCGCACATATGTCACAGTTTCCCGATTGCCACTTGTTTTTATAGCTTGTTATCAGATTTTTCTTCCCTTATTTTTGCCCTTATGAGGTGGCGAGGGAAGCATAAACGCAAGTGAAATCGTATAAAGGGATAAGGCGGACACATTGCGATAAATCCTTTGTTTTCAAGCGTTTTGGAGGATTTTATTAAAGCCCTATGAGGGGCAGTAACCACTTATGAAATCGTGGTTTTCAAATTCCGATTTATCTTTCTATCATTATATCATTTCAGCCTGATTTTGTCTATCCGTCAAACAAAAAAAGACCTTGATGAAAACGAATCCATCAAGGTCAAATTCATTAAAATATGCGATTGTTTATCTTACCTATATTATATGAGAAACAGGAGAAAATCGAAGTTTGCGATTCGTTCTTGGGCATAAAAAATCAGGCAACCTCACATAAGGCTGCCTGCTATAGTATAGATTAATGCTGTAAATCAGAATTTGTGTTATCGCTTTTCCCGACTGGTAATTTCCTTTTTGTGCATCAGGTGAATACCGATGTGCCCGATTCCTAAAATGATACCGGCTGCAAAAAGAAAAGGATTTTTCCCATAAACCGCAATAAATAAGACTGATAAAACAGGCAGGGTTGCGCCTGCCACAGGGATACCTAAATAACTGCTGTAAAAATCTTTCATCGTTTTTTCACTTCTGAAGTAGCGAATCCAGTATAGTTCATAAAGAATCATGCAACCAAACGAAGCAAAAAGCCAAAGAAGCCAAATTGAGAGTCCTTGCGGGTTAAAGTCGCTGAAAATCAAAATAAGACATGAAACAGCTACTTCTCCTATTCGTTCTAAAATCAATAACACCTTGTTTTCACACTTTGCATATTCGTCATAGTCCTTAGGCTTGTTTTTTGTCCAGAAGAAATTAGGTATAAACAGCATTAAAAGAAAAATCAAACCAATATAAGAAAAGCCAAAATGCATAACCTTCACCTCAACAAATTCCGATTTATCTTTCTATGATTATATCATTTCTGCTTAGATTTGTCTATCCGATAAACAAAAAAGACCTTGATGAAATAAATCCATCAAGGTCAAATTCATTAAAATATGCGATTGTTTTCGCTCTGCACAATTTTCTGCACCGTTTGGCGTAAGTTTGGCGTAAATGGCGTAAATCCGAGACATCGCAACTCTCGAAACCCGCATAAACACAGGGATTTTGGGGTGTTACTTATCGAGGGATTTCATTGTCGGGAGTTGTATGATGCCGAATAATTAACTGCTGATAGAGTCTTTTCCTCACTTTATCAGTCCTTCATATATCAATTCCTCCGTAATTTTCGGTTTCTCATTGTATCATTTCAGGTTTATTATGTCTATCCGTATAAAGGAATACAAATCAAAATCTAGCGGAGCGAAAGATCAAAAGCCCTCCCGTGTCAGAACTGACTCCAGTTCCGAAACAATATCATTCAAATCTTCGGTCAGATTGTCGTTATGTATCAGCATATCATCAAAAAGCCGGTTGAGATTTTCTTCAAAGCGATCGGGAAGGATACTGCAATTTCGCGCGCAAAGCTCGATCAGGCGTTTTTCACCGGGATGTGTCCGCTTGTTCAAGGCAAAAATCACATCAAAATACGATTCCAGAAAGGCGGCTGTTCTGTGAATAACGCTCACTCTGTCGTTTCTTTTATTCGCTTTATTCAGCTGAAACAAATATGCGGGCATGGCGTTATACAAAAGCGCGGTATTTCTTTTGATGATGTTGTTCCGCAGCTCTTCCGGATAAGGAACTGAAAAGCGGTCCTTAGCCCTTTGCAGCCTTCCGCGCTTATCGCAGATGATCTTACAGGTCAAAAGATTGTGCCACATACAGGTGGTGTATCCGTTGCATGCCTCAAAGCTTTCGACGACCCGCGCGACGCCGTCGCAGAATTCGTTGAGATCGCGGTAAAGAATGTCAATGTCGATCCCGTTGTTCAGAACGCAGTTATCCTCATATTCCCAGTAATGATTTCCGATTTCCAAATATTTGCAGTAGTCAGCCAATAACGCGCGCCTGTTTTCTTCCCCGATCGGCGCGGTGACGTATACATATAAATCATAATCGGATTTTTCATCATAGTTTTCTCCCGAACGGGAACCGCCGAGCGCGATCGCCTCGACCTGCTCAAATCCAGCCAGCTTTTCCAATAGTTTATCAATCATATTTTTTGCACCTCAATATATTCCGAAATATCTTTCTGCTATTATATCATTTTTACAAGGTTTTGTCTATAAGCTGTTATTATCTTGCGACTGATAAGAGCGAGAAAAAATATTATGCAGGATAGAAAGCGAAACCGATGTTGATCATGCCGCGAAAGGTTACTTTACCGCCGTCCAGAATAACGGTATTGTGATTTGCAAAAAAGTTCTTGCCGATTTCGATATTGTATCCATAGTCGCACCAAAACGGAGCAACTATCGTAAGATGTATTTATACATTTTATCTCCCTTATGTTTTTTGAATTCCAATTACTTTGTAATATCGCATTGTGGGAACAGTAAGGGCAACCGCTTCCGCTTATTACTCTGTTTTTTACTGAAGCTCGCCATTCGTGTCCACATTTGCCATTCCACCATACTATTTTATTAGAGCCGTGCGTTACGCTGTCCGGCGTAAGCGGTAGATTACGCTCCGACCATTCAGAAGTCAGTTCAGGTCTGACAGCCGCTAACATTCTTTTCATACCGTATCCTCTCCTTTACCTATATTATATAGGAAACAGGAGAAAATCGTAGTTTGCGATTCGTTTCAGGGCATAAAAAACAGGCAACCTCATATAAGGCTGCCTGCGATTGCCATAATAGTAACTGCGATAAATCAGAATTTATCGACAGCCTAAGGGAAGATACTTCCGTTTCCAATGAGCACTCTGATAATTCCAATTGCAAACAGATGCGCCGGATAATAGAGATAGAAAAACCATTTCATGCCTTTCCATTTTCCCCTCTCACCGTTATACTGCTTCAAAATCGGTAATGATAACAGCGTACACATCTGAAGGATTCCATACGCTTTGTCCATAAAGATAAAATATACGACTGCATAAATTGTTGTCCATATGAGCATAGTAAGCGATTGTTTCTTGAAATCGCCGCGATTCATGTATAAGTATACCGGACACATAGCCGCCACAGTTGACCAATCCGATGGGAAGGTAATAAAGCAGATAATCAGGATCAAAACAATTTTACCCCACTGCGGCAACTGATCCGTTGTAAATATGACCATCAAAACTACCGACCAGGCAAGCGACCACATCACACTGGTCATATTGAAAAACCCGTTGGGAATAAATGGTATTCCTCCTGCAAAGTTATAGGCAAAATGCGATATTACAGCGAAAACGAACAGTCGGGCAATATACTTTTTTACGTTTCGAGTGTAATGAAATCCCTCAGCAATAAAGAACCACATAATAGGTGCTGTCAATCTTCCTATCGCGTGAAGAAGCATGACCCACCATATCTTTTGGCATCCAGGAAACAATAACCATGTTACATGGTCGATTGTCATCGCAATAATAGCAATCAGTTTTACTTCATTGGAGTTTAGTCCTATTTTCTTAATTGTATCCATTCCGGTTCTCCTGCAAAACTCCGATTTATCTTTCTATCATTATATCATTTCTGCCTGATTTTGTCTATCCGTCTAACAAAAAAAGACCTTGATGAAAACGAATCCATCAAGGTCAAATTCATTAAAATATGCGATTGATTACACTCTGCACAACTTTCTGCATCGTTTGGCGTAAGTTTGGCGTAAATGGCGTAAATCCGAGACATCGCAACTCTCGAAACCCGCATAAACACTGGGGTTTTGGGGTGTTACTTATCTAAGGATTTCATTGTCGGGATTTAATGACACGTTTGCAGTAGTGAATAACCGTGTTCAGAAAAACGTTTGTTATTTTGCATAGGTTTATAGACAACCGCATTATTATTTGTTATTATTACGATAATAAATAGAAGGAGACGGTCTGTATGAAGTACAATTTAGACACTTACAGATTTTACGCAAATGAAAAGACTTTTTCCTTTATCATAAGGGCAAAGGTCAGGATGAAGGAAACAGTCGATCCGGACGCTTTGCGCCGCGCTGTGAATACCGCTATCAAGCGTTATCCATATTTTGCGGTGGAGGTCGTCTTAGGTGATGACGGAGGATACGATCTGATTCCGAACGGCAGAGACGTCGTTGTTTTGCCGACGTCTTCTAAGCTTCCGCAGCTTGGCAGTGAAGCGGCAAACCGTCACTTGTTGTTTGTCGACACAGAGGAAAGAGACATCTTTTTCAACATCAGTCATTCGTTATGCGGCGGAAGAGGCATTATGCCTTGGATCATGACTACCATATATCAATATGTGGTTGAAAAGCATCATGTAACGCCTGATGCGCCCGGTATCAGGAAGCCTAACAGCAGCCTGCTGCCCGGAGAGGGTGAAGCGCCGACTATAGACATGCTTTTGGATGAAGAGCCGATTTATCAATACAAAAGCAAAAATCCTGTCACTATGATTTTTGATTATTTGAACGGTATGTTTAATCCGTTTATGAGAAAGCCGATCTATTATCAGTTTACATTTAATCAAAAAGACGTCATGTTATTTGCGAAAGAAAATGACGCCAGCGTGGCCTCTTTTTTCATCGTCGCCGTGGCTAAGGCATTGGATAAGCTCCTGCCTGAAAAGCACAAGGTCATCGGAGCTGAAATTGCGCACAATCCGTCTAAGGATATCGGGATGCCGAATACACACTGCGATATATTAAGCCATGTCCATATTGATTATGAGAGAGAACTACTAAAAAAAGATATGGAAATGCTGGGAACCATAACGCGCTCGCAAATCATTCTCCAGATCGACCCATCTGTCAGCAACTATCAGCTGAGGCAGCGATTCTCTTTCTACGATGACCTTGACAGGGTTACGGGCTTAAAAAACAAAAGGGAATACTATGCAAAAAACGACCCCAGAGCGGGGAAGAAAGCGCAGCACGGAACCTTTATCGTAAACTATTCGGGAATGATGGACTGGGGCGAGGTCGCCGATTATGTGGAGTCGTATATATTGATTGTGGAGGGGCATATTCTGTTGGAGGTCACATCTATGGCTGATAAGATATTTGTCTCCTTTATGCAGCTCATAAAGAAGACGAAGTATGTGAAAGCGTTTGGCGAAGTCATGGATGAGCTGGGTATCCCATATAAGATAGAGGGACCTTATCCGAAAAACATGGTCAAGCACAAACTGCCGAAGCAATCATGAGCGGAAAAACAAATAACAGTATTTCTCAAATTAATTGTCTTTTGACGGAGTTGAAACGATCATGGGTTTCATGTTTATGGATAAAGTTGCCGTTATCACCGGAGGAGCAAAGGGTATCGGCAGATGTATCGCGGAAATGTTCCATGCCGAAGGTGCAAAGGTTTGCATTATAGACCTTCTTCCGAACCAGCATACTTCCTATGATCTGTATTATCAAGGAGATATTGCGGACGAAACGATTCTCACTGCTTTTGCGAGTCAGGTCGTTTTTGAATACGGACATATTGATTATTTGATCAATAACGCTCTTCCTCTGTTCAAGGGAATAGAGGAATACACTTACGATGAATTCAATTATTCTCTACGGGTAGGAGTGTCCGCACCGTTTATGCTGACGAAGCTGTTTAAGGACCACTTTGCTCAGGGTGGAGCGATCGTTAATATCTCGTCGTCCCGTGACCGTATGAGCCAACCTCAGTCGGAGAGCTACACAGCCGCCAAAGGCGGTATTGCCGCTCTGACCCACGCTTTGTCTGTGAGCCTCGCCGGTAAGGTGAGGGTCAACAGCATATCGCCGGGATGGATCGAAACGAGCGGAACGGAATATGCCGGCGCCGATGCTGCTCAGCATCCGGCAGGACGAGTCGGAAAGCCTGAGGATATTGCCCACATGGTACTGTTCCTGTGTTCAGAAAAAGCAGGCTTTATCACCGGAGAGAATATCTGCATCGATGGCGGTATGACAAAACTGATGATCTATCATGATGATCACGGCTGGGAGTATCATCCGGATAACGCATAAGTTAAGGAGATCCAAATGGAATTCAGTAATGTGATCAAAGAACGGTATTCCGTTCGTAAATACAAGCCCGATATGATATGGGACGATGAGCTGAATCGTATTCTCGAGGCGGGTATGCTTGCGCCGACAGGGTGCAATTATCAGCCGCAGAGGATATATGTATTAAAGAGTGACGAGGCGATCGCGAAGATCCGATCATTGTCGCGCTGTGCGTTTGATGCGCCTGTCGTACTGCTGATCGCACTCGATGAAACCGCCGACTGGAAAAGTCCTCTTGAAGCAGACTGTCGAGCCGGAATCCAGGACGTCAGCATCGTTGCCGATCATATGATGCTTGCCGCGTGGGATATCGGTATCGGTTCATGCTGGGTGAATTATTTTAAGCCGAGTGAAGTAAAAGAGGCTTTCGATCTGCCTGAGAACGAGACTCCAATTTTGCTGATGACGCTTGGTTACCCTGCGGATGACTCGCAACCCATGAAGCTCCACCATGAGAGTAAGGATATGACGGAGATCGTCAAGGTACTATAAATATGAAAAATGTACCGCTCAAAAAGCAAAGCAAAAAAGAACAGCGTAAATATTATGCTCGGCTGAGAAGAGATTGGAACGGTTTGAAGCCGACCACCAGGGTGGTAAAGAGCAAAAAGGTTTACGACAGAAAGAAACTGCAGAAACCAAGTGCGAATGATGGTGAATGAGATGGACGATATCAAAACTTTGAGAGCAACTGAAACATGGCAACGCGCAGGAGCATACTCCGTCAGGATTCAGGGTATGAACCGCCAGCACCATATCTCTTTAGAAGAGGAATTCGATGAGCATGACGGCGATAAGAGCAAATACATCGTTCTGATAGACGACACCTATCCTGTTGCAACTTGCCGTTTCTATGAGCTGGATGAAAATACGGTTCTGGTCGGACGAGTCGTTGTCCTACCCGAATATCGAGGAAAGCATCTCGGCAGCAGAGCGATCGCAGAAGCTGAAAAGTGGATTGCAGAACTCGGCTATGCGGATATAGTTATCGACGCCAGATTGGAAGCGACAGGCTTTTATGAAAGGCTCGGATACAAGCAAAGAGACGGTGAAGTTTTCAAAAGTTGGAAATTTGATTGTACAAGAATGGTTAAAAGGATAAACGTATGATGAAAACCGAACGAGAAAAAATGACAAATGCCGAACCCTTTTTGACGAACGATCCTCAACTCATGGAGGACAAGAAAAACGCGCGGATCCTTTGTTCCCGTTTTAATGATTCGCCCGAGGATGAATCTGTCAGAAAGTCAATACTGAAAGAATTGTTGGGAAGCTGCACAGAAAATATCACCGTAAAACCTCCGTTTCACTGCGACTACGGATATAACATCTTTGTCGGCGATGATTTTTTTATGAACTTTGACTGTGTATTTCTGGACGCCGCTCCGATCAGAATAGGCACAAATTGTATGATATGTATGATAGGACCGAAAACGTGTATTTACGCAATCGGTCATCCTCTGGATGCGGAAGGACGAAGAAAAAAGATCGGTATTCCTAAGCCCGTCAATATTGGCGATAACGTCTGGATCGGAGGAGGGGTAACGATACTCCCCGGTGTCACGATCGGCAATAACACTGTTGTTGCCGCCGCTTCCGTTGTGACAAAATCGTTTCCCGAAGATGTAGTAGTTGCCGGGAATCCGGCACGAATCATTAAGCACCTGAAATAAAACAATGAACATGTCAGCGCAATTAAATTAAATAGTCAGTCGATAAGGAGAGCAATTATGAGCAGAAAACTTTTATTGATGGATTTATTACTATATAAATGAAAAGGCAAGTGGTATCGGTAGTGAATCGATTTTGTTCGTGGGTTCAAAACTCCGGCAGGTTTGGTGTTCGAGGGTTCAAAACTGTACGGCTTTTATGCGAAAAAAACTTTTTTGTACATCAAGCACAATGTCGAAAGCTGTCGAGTTTATTCGGCAGCTTTTTGTATTCTATTTAAATGGAATGGTTGATTGATCATATTCTACACAGCTTGATTCTGTCAATATCATTGACAGATCAACGGAAATCATGATATCATTAATAAAATGATCGAAATACCATTGATATCAAACGCTGAGCGATCAAGGAAAGCAGAGATAGTCAATGATGAATGGGAGCGTGATTTTTTGAAAGAGATCACAGTTGACGCGATCATCGAAAATATTGATATAGTGACTGATTTAGTGAATGAAGAATTGGAAGCGTTTGGTTGTCCTCTGAAATTTCAGGTGCAGATCGACGTGGCGATAGACGAGCTGTTCGGCAATATCGCTCGTTACGCTTACAAAGACGGCACAGGCAAGGCAACGGTCAGATTGGAAATTGAAGATGATCCCGCTTGTGCTGTTTTGACGTTTGTCGATCAGGGAATACCGTTTGATCCGTTGGACATGCCAGAGCCTGATACTACGCTGTCTCTGAAAGAACGTAAAATCGGAGGTCTTGGGATTTTCCTTGTCAAAAAGACGATGGACGACATGACTTATCAATATAAAGACGGACAGAATATACTGCGAATCAAAAAGAAGTTGAGGTAGATCAGATGAAAAAATTTAAAGAATATTTCAAGATTTATGAGTCGGAAGAGACCAAAGAGGTATTTGAGCAAAATGAGTTTGCTGCCAATCGGTTATCCTTATGGGTCATCTTCTCGTGCACGATCATTCTTGTCATCGCATGGATCCTGAATACTGTTGGTATCTTTTCCGTAGAGAAAACGAGAATGACGGTTCTCGCTATTGTTGGATTGGTTGAATTCTCTGTTCCGATCGTTCTTTATTTTATCTACAACGGCAAGAAACGTTGGCTGAAATATGTGATGGTCATCGCGCTGCTATTCGTTTGTACCAATCTCTTCTGTATTCTTAATCATAATGTCATTCTGATCATGATACTGCCCGTACTTTTGTCGAGTCGATATTTTTCAAAGGGCTTTACCGTGATGATCTCTATTTTAGCCGTTGTCTTTCAGGCCGTTGCGAGTGTTGTGACGGTCATGTTCGGTATCGTTGATCTGAACTTTTTCCCGAAGCTCGCTGACGGTACGGTCATTACGGTTCAGGACGGATTGCGCACTTCTGTTATGGGCTTAGGGCTGGAAACTTCAAGATTAGCCGTATCGATGTTAGTTAACGGCTTCCTGCCGCGACTGTTGGTTTTGACTATTATTATCTTCATTTCTATCTATATCGCGAAGCACGGTCATGATATGGTGCTGGAGCAGAATGAGATCGCGCGCGCGTCTGCCAGCGCGAAAGCGGAGCTGAATACCGCTACACAGATACAGAACAGCATGGTGCCGAATATTTTCCCCGCTTTTCCCGAGAGAAAAGAATTTGACGTATACGGCGCGATGTATACCGCGAAGGAGGTCGGCGGCGATTTCTATGACTTTTTCCTGATAGACGATAAGCACCTGGCGATGGTCATGGCGGACGTATCGGGTAAGGGCGTGCCTGCCGCGCTGTTTATGATGGCTTCCAAGATCTTGATCAGCGACAGAACGATCATGGGCGGCAAACCCTCTGAGATCCTTGAATTTGTGAATAATCGTATCTGCAGCAGCAATCAGGCGGATATGTTCGTATCGGTCTGGCTGGGTATATTGAATATCGAAACGGGTGAAGTGATCGCTGCGAACGCAGGGCATGAGTATCCCGTCATTCGCAGAAACGGCGGTAACTTTGAACTGTTGAAGGATAAGCACGGCTTTGTTATCGGTGGTATGTCCGGTATGAGATATAAGGACTATGAATTCACCTTGAAAGAGGATGACGCTCTGTTCCTTTATACCGACGGTATCCCTGAAGCGAACAATATCGACAAGGAGCTGTTCGGTAATGACAGAATGCTTGACGCACTGAATATCGATCCTGACGCAAAGCCTGAGCAGATCTTGTCTAACATGAAGGAAGAAGTGAAGAAGTTTGTCGGTGAAGCTGATCAGTTTGATGATCTGACGATGCTTTGTCTGAAATATCACGGCAATCAGTAACCGACTTATTCGGAACTCTCCCGAAAAGGAAGTGAATGATTTGAAAAAAGCATTACTTTGTATCTTTGTTCTCCTGACCGTGATTTTTAGCTCTGTCATTACTACATATGCTTATGAGATCGAACCGCCCTATTATGTTCCCGAAGATAAAGGGGAGATCGCTGCTGTCGGAACGGATACGGAAGCGCCTTATCCCGCGACTTCTGTATCAACAGTACCGAAGATCGAGATCGTTACGGAAAACGGTAACGGAATCCGACTGCTCAAGGCGGACGGATATATCAACGCGACGATCAATATAACCGATACGGACGGTTCAGTGCTGAAGGATAATATTCTTTTCAAGGTGAGAGGAAACAGCACGGCGATCGATTCGATACAGAAAAAGGCGTTTACATTCAAGTTCGAGAAGAAGAAAGAAGTTCTCGGAATGGGGAAGGGCAAAAAGTGGGCGATGCTCGCCAATTGCTTTGACCCTACCTTGCTGCGTAATTATCTGGTGTTTGATCTTGCGAGGGTGATGGGGCTGCCTTACACTTCCGAACAGCGGTTTGCTGAATTGTGGCTCGACGGTGAATACAGAGGCTGTTACACCGTATATGAGCCTGTTCAGGAAGGTAAGGACAGGGTCGATATCGATATCGAGAGCAACGACGGTAAAAAGGATTTTCTGCTCGAATATGAAGCGAGCAGAACGGAAGCGGACGTGACCTATATCACAGCGGGCGGCTTGCGCTTTGCGTTGAAGGATCCCGAAGAGCCTGACAGCGAGCAGACAGCCTATGTCACTGGTATCATGACGGATATCGCAAACACGCTGAAATCAGGCGATGAGGAAGCGATCCGAGCTAAGATCGACGTTGATTCGTTCGCAAAGTTCTACCTGCTCAACGAATACGCCAAGACTGCCGACTTCGGATTAAGCTCCGTATTCTTTTTCTATAAGGACGGTATGCTGTACGCCGGACCGCCGTGGGACTATGATCTTGCGCTTGGCAATATTAACGGCGATCTGTCGTCTTCCACAAAAGCGACAAGCGTCACCGACGGGATCATGCAGAACAACAAAAACTTCTACCGCTGGCTGTGCGTTAAAGAATGGTTTCAAGCTGAGATCAAGCGGGTATATTATCAGTACTATCCGTATATCGAGAATATCTCGGCGGAAGGCGGCTTGCTCGATGCTCTCAGGGAGCAATATACCGATGTGTTTGCGAATAATTTCAAAAAATGGTCAGTAGGAAGATGGTGGCTCAATTATCAGAAGGTACCCTTTAAAACCTATGATGAGAATTTTAACTTTCTGAAAAGCTGGTGTCGTGAGAGAAATGAGTGGCTGACGGAATACTATGGTATTGTTCCGAATGCGCCGTTGCTCGGTGACGCGGATATGGATAGGGAAGTGACCGTCATTGACGTCACCTGTATCCAGCGGCGATTAGCAGGCGTACCGCTTTCTGTTGCAATCAATGAAGCCGTCTGTGATATAGACGGAAACGGCGTCATAGAAATTTCTGACGCGACATTTATCCAGCGTTATGTCGGGAGTATTCCTGTGTCCTATCCGATCGGCGCTCCGATAACCGAATAGAATGACATAAATTATAAGCTGTAGCAATCAAACGGTTGTTACAGCTTTTGTTAAACTGTAAGAGCGATCGAGCACGCGCAGTTGATGTATAATACTCATTTTGGCGTCTGATGTGATAAAGTTTGATGTGAATAAGATTATTTTCAATATTGCGAAAGGATCTTTCTATTTTATATAAAATAATCATCATATTTCCTATAATATAATTGTATTTTTAGTGAAAATATATTATAATAAACAAATAGAGTAAAATGTATGAAATGATCGGAGTGAACTCATGTCGACGACGAATGAATTATTTCAAAGCGGATATATGACTTCTGCCATCGAATGGATCGGAGAGCAGATCCCCGGCGGATTTTTCATCTACCGCGCCGACGCGGGTATGGAGCTGTTGTATGTCAACAGCGCTGTCGAGAAAATGTACGGCTGTGAATCAGAGGAAGAATTCAGACAGCTGACCGGATACACCTTTAAAGGTATGGTGCACCCTCAGGACTATGAGGTGGTCAATCATTCTATCGAGGAACAGACGCAAAGTAAGGATTCTCCTAACCGCGATCATGTAGAATACCGTATCATTCGTAAGGACGGCAGTATCCGCTGGGTAGATGACTACGGTCATTTTGCGCAGTTTCCGGGATACGGCGACGTTTTCTACGTCTTTATCAGCGATATTACGGAAAAGTATCTGGCGCAGGAGGAAAGCTACCGCAGAGCGGGCGTTTATACCTCTTTGGTAGAGCAGCTTCATACTGCCGCCGATACCAGCCTGACAGTCATTCGCTACAATGTGACGACAGGAGTGATCGAAGAGGTCGCCGGCAGCGATCCTTATGAAGTCGATCGAGTCGGCGAGAGTATTGAGGGCGCGAAAACCGTTCGGTTAAACAGTCTTTTGCTGGACGGTGACAGAGAAAGATTTGATGAAGCTTTTCAGATAGAGAGGCTGATGGATCGTTTTTATAAAGGCGCGCCGCCCGCTACCTTTGTCGCGTATTGCCGCAGACAGTCGGGTCGTCAGTGCTTTGTACGCTTTACCCGTTCTGTCGCGCATGATCCGACAAGCGGCGATCTGATCCTTTTTGGTATTGACAGCGAATATAACGACGAGAAGGTATCGGAAGTTCTCAATGAAAAGGTACTTGTCCAACAGTATGATATGGTCACCTATATCGTCGATAATAACTACAGCGTTGTGATCGGTGACGCGTCGAAGATTGGGAAGGGCAGTATTTTTCCGAATCGACACAGCGGTATTTATACTGATTATATCCACGATCAGGTACTGCCTGCCGCTTCGACAGGAGTCCATGATATACAGGAACTCGAGAGATCGCTCTCTCCCGAGATGATCGCGGAGAATCTTGAAAACAACGAATCGTATACGATCAACGTAACCTGTGAGATCGACGGAGAGACCTATTACAAGCGGTTCACCTACTATGTCATCGACAGAGAAACACGATTTTTCCTCCTGCTTAAATCCGACGTGACCGACGTTCTCAAGCAGGAACGCGAGCAGAATGAGATATTAGCGCTTGCGCTGAAAGAGGCGGAGCATGCCAATATCGCTAAAACCTCGTTCCTCTCCAGCATGAGCCATGAGATCCGCACGCCGATGAACGCGATCATCGGACTGAACAGTATCGCGCTCAAGGATAATACACTCAGCGAACAAACGCGCGGGTATCTGAAAAAGATCGGCGAGAGCGCGGGACATTTGCTGAATCTGATCAATGATATCCTTGATATGAGCCGTATCGAATCGGGTAGAATGACGCTTCATAAGGAAGAATTCAGCCTGACGGATATGCTCGAACAGATCAATACGATGATCCAATCGCAATGTGATGATAAAGGGTTGAACTTTGAGTGTCATATCAATGAAGAAGTCGACGACTGGTATTTCGGCGACGATACAAAGCTCAAGCAGGTCATCATCAACATTCTGAGCAACGCGATCAAGTTCACTGACGCGCCCGGAACGGTTTCCTATACGGTCGATAAGGTCGCGACATTCGAGCATCAGACGACGCTGAGATTTGTTATCCGCGACACGGGTATCGGTATGGACGAGCAATTTCTGCCGCGTATCTTTGACGCGTTCACGCAGGAGGACGCCAGCCGCAAGAACAAGTACGGAAGTACGGGGCTCGGTATGGCAATCACCAAAAGCATCGTAGAAATGATGAACGGCACGATAGATGTTCAGTCTAAGAAAGGTGAAGGTTCTGTCTTTACCGTTTCTGTTACGCTGAAAAATTGTGAGAACAATAAAGAAGATACCAAGGCGTTTGACTTTTCAACGATCAAAGCGCTGGTCGTCGATGATGACGAGATCGCTCTTGAGCATGCGTGTATCGTCCTTGAAGATATCGGCGTTTCGGCGGAAACAGCTTCTTCGGGAGATGACGCATTGCTGTCGATCGAGATCAGTCACGCGAAGCAAGAGCCGTATAATCTTGTACTGGTGGATTGGAAAATGCCTGAGCGCGGAGGCGTTGACGTAACGCGCGAGATACGCCGTCGCTATCGGGGCGAGACCAAGGTGATCGCGCTGACTGCTTATGACAGCGAGGACGTCATGGACGAGGCGATCTCGGCGGGAGTAGACAGCTTTATCTCAAAATCGGATTTTCCGTATGTGATACGCCGTGAGTTAGAACGTGTGATGAAAACACCTTCTAAAACGCCGCGCAATGATTTTGTGCTGGAAGGCTGTAAGATCCTGTTGGCGGAGGATATGCCGATCAACGCCGAGATCATGAAAGCGCTGTTGTCGATCAAGGGGATCGAAACAGAACACGCTGAAAACGGCAAATTGGCGCTTGATATGTTCTGCAACAGCGAGCCCAACTATTATGACGCGGTTTTGATGGACGTGCGCATGCCTGTGATGGACGGTTTGGAGACCGCCGCTGAGATACGCGCGCTGAATAGAGAGGACGCAAAGACCGTACCGATCATCGCGCTGACGGCAAACGCTTTCGACGAGGATGTTCAGCGCTCTTTGCAGGCGGGTATGAACGCGCATTTATCAAAGCCTGTCGAGCCTGAACAGCTATATAATACACTGGAAGACTTGATTAGCGCTAACCGCTGATTTGACGCAGGTTTCAAACGAAACGCTTCAACAGGCGCAACAGATCGTTTGGCTTTTTTTGAGCTGAGTGTGTGCTTTGAGCGCTGATCTTGTCGCATTGCTTTCAGATTTGGATATAGATGGAGTAGTTTATGGTACAAATTCAGGATAATCAACAGGGCGGCGAAACGCTGTCCAAGTATTTATCCCCGCTCGGCGTATGGGCGTTAGCCTTCGGCTGTGCGGTTGGTTGGGGCGCGTTTGTGATGCCCGGAACGACATTTCTGCCGATCGCCGGTCCTTGGGGCTCGGTGATCGGATTGATGATCGGCGCAGTCATCATGTTGATCATTGGTCTGAGTTATCGTTTCCTGATGCAGCGATATCCTGACGCGGGAGGTTCTTATACCTACGCGACAAAGGTTTTGGGAAGCGATCACGGATTTTTATGCGCCTGGATGCTGATGTTGACCTATGCGGCGATCATCTGGGCGAACAGCACCGCGTTGTCGTTGCTGGTGCGGTACTTATTCGGCGATATATTCTGCTTTGGATTCTCTTACCGTATCGCGGGATATACCGTATATATGGGCGAGGTCTTGCTGTCGGTAGCGATCCTTGCGCTTGCGAGTTTGATCTGCATAGCGGGCAAACGCTTTTCTGTTGTGATACAGATCATTGGCGCTGTATTGCTGTTCGGCTGTATCACCGCTTGCTTTATCGCTGTGACGATACACCGCGGAGGGCTGAGCCGGCTTGTGCCCGCGTTCTCCGCGCAGGGTGCGCCGACAGATCAGATCTTGACGATCGTTGTGCTCGCTCCGTGGGCGTTCATCGGATTTGAGTCGATTTCTCATTCCGCGGGAGAGTTCCGCTTTTCCGCAAAGAAATCTTTGCCGGTGATCATCATAGCGCTGTTCACGGGCGCTCTGGCATACGCGATGCTCACGCTTTGCGCTTCGATGTCGGTACCCGACGGATTCAGGAGCTGGACTGAGTATATCGGCGAGCTTTCAAGCTTCGAAGGGATACAGGGTTTGCCGACCTTCCATGCTGCTCAGGACGCGATGGGTCCCGTGGGAATCGTGACCCTCGGTATCGCGGCGTTTTGTGGTGTTTTGACGGGCTTGATCGGTAATATGATCGCGCTGAGCCGTCTGATTTATCGCATGTCGTCTGATAAAATGCTTCCGAAAGGGTTCGATAAGCTGAATCGGCGCGGCGTTCCCGCACGTGCCGTGCTGTGTATCGCGGCTGTTTCTGTTATCATACCCCTGCTGGGCAGAACCGCAATCGGCTGGATCGTGGACGTTACAACGATCGGCGCGACGATCGTATATGCTTATATCTCGATTTGCGCCTTTATGCTCGGCAAACGCGAGAAGAAGGTTTCGGCGATCATATACGGCGCGATAGGCGCGCTGATCTCGATGATATTTGCTGTGTTCTATTTGCTGCCGAATATCCGTTCACAGAGTGAGCTTGCCGCGGAATCGTATATGATCCTTATCTTGTGGAGCGTCATCGGCATGATCGTGTTCCGTTTCTTGATGAAGCGCGATACGACAAGACGGTTCGGCAAGAGCATGGTCGTCTGGATCATTCTGTTCTGCTTGATCTTGCTCGTATCCGTTTCGTGGATCAACCGAATTACCTTGGATACATCGAAAAACACAGCTGTTGAATTGAGGACGGTGCATACTGAGCTTGCGGGACAAGCGGGACTGGCTCCTGATAACGAAAGCGTGATGGAAACCAACCGATTTATCTCGGACAGTTTCATCGGCTTTGCTGATAACGTCAGACAGAATATCTTTATTTTCGCGGGCTTACTGCTCGGTTCTCTGGCACTGATTTTCAGTATCTTTACCATTATCAAAAAACGGGAACAGGTCATTGAAGCGGAACGCTTGATCGCTGAGGAAAACAGTAAGGCGAAGAGTACGTTCCTGTCCAATATGAGTCATGATATCCGAACGCCGATGAACGCGATCACGGGCTATACCGCGTTGGCGCTCAAGGAAGAGAACGTTCCTGAATCGGTACGCATTTATCTTGAGAAGATCGACGCATCGGGCAAGCATTTGCTGTCATTGATCAACGATATTCTCGATATGAGCCGTATCGAGAGCGGTAAAATGGAATTGGATCCCGCGCCTGCCGATCTGATCGAGGTGCTGGAAGAGACCTGTCATATCTTTGACTTGCAGATGGAATCCAAATCGCTGAACTTTACCGTCGATCACAGCGGGATCACGGACCGATATGTGATCTGTGATAAGAATCGTATCAACAGGATCCTGCTCAACCTGATCTCCAACGCCTATAAATTCACCCCCTCAGGCGGTACGGTCAGCGTTGTGATACATCAAATACTGTCTTATCACTCCGAAACGACTTTCGAGCTGATCGTCAGTGATACGGGTATCGGTATGAGCCCTGAGTTCGCGGAGCATATCTTTGACGCTTTTGAACGTGAACGCAGCCGTACTGTCAACAATATCCAAGGTACGGGACTTGGCATGGCCATCACGAAAAACTTTGTCGATATGATGGGCGGAAAGATCCTTGTACAGACAGAACAGGACAAGGGAACGACCTTCACGATCAGAATGACATTCCCGCTTGCGAGTGAGGAGGACGTCCGTCAACTGGTCGCTCCCGATGAAAAGGAAACGATCGATTTCAGCGGTATTCGAATCCTTCTTGCGGAGGATAATCCGATCAACAGCGAGATTGCTACGATGATATTGACGCAGGAAGGCTTTTTGGTAGAAACTGCCGAAAACGGCAAGATAGCCGTGGAAATGATCGAGGAACATGACGCAGGATACTTTGACGTGATCCTGATGGATATCCAGATGCCTGTCATGAATGGCTATGACGCTTCAAAGGCGATCAGAGCATTGCCGGACGAGCGGTCGCAGATCCCCATTATAGCGATCACGGCAAACACCTTTGAGGACGACAGGAGAGAGGCGCTTGAAGTTGGTATGAACGCGCACGTCGCAAAGCCGTTCAATCCCGAAGAGCTGATGGCGACTCTCGCGGAATGTATCAAGAAATAACCCAATGCAACGGAGAATACTATGAAAAAATTTATGACAACAGGCGAAATGAAACGCCGTGTGCTGGTCGTCGACGATGAAGTGATCAACCGTGAATTGCTCGGCGCGATGCTGTCGCAGACCTTTGATATCGCGTTTGCCTCAAACGGCAAGGAAGCGATGGAAGCGTTGACAGCTCCTGAAGCTGATTATTCGCTGATATTGCTCGATCTGCTGATGCCGATCATGAATGGCTTTGAAGTGATCGAACAATGTCAGAGCGACGAGCATCTCAGACAGATCCCGATTATCGTCATGACCTCTGAGAAGTCTGCCGAGGTGCGCAGTATCAGAATGGGCGCCGCTGATTTCATCACAAAGCCGTATGATATGCCTGAGGTCATTCTCGCGCGATGCGAGAGGATCATAGAGCTGAGCGAAGGAAAGAGCATTATCCGTTCGACAGAGCGTGATAAGGTATCGGGTTTGTATACGCGCGGATATTTCTTCGCTTATCTACAGCGGTTGATCACTCGTATCAACACCCCGATGGACGCGCTGGTGCTGAATATCGATCGTTTTCACTTAGTCAATGAGCTATTCGGCAGGGAAGAGGGAGATACAGTCCTCTCTAACTTTGGACAATTGATCGCGGAATTGCTCAATGATATCCACGGGATCGCCTGCCGCAGTGAAAGCGATACCTTCTTCATCTTCTGTGAACGGCAGGATTCTTATGATGATATGATAGAAAGTCTGCAGGAAAAGCTCTCTGACTTGACGAAAGCGCGTGCTTTGCGCCTGCGGGCGGGCATTTACTCCTGCGAAAATGAATCCGATCACCCTGAAGCGTGGTTCAGCAGAGCGAAAGCCGCATGCGACAGGATCAGAGGACAATACGGATCGTTGACCGCAAGATATAGCAATGAGTTATATGAGCGCACCGTATTTCATGAGCGTTTGATCGGTGACGTACAGGAAGCGATCGACCGGCATCACTTGGTCGTTTACTTTCAGCCGAAATACAGAATACAGGGTGACCGTCCGGTCTTAGGAAGCGCGGAAGCACTGATCCGCTGGATCCACCCCGAATTAGGCTTTATCAGCCCGGGGGAGTTCATTCCGCTGTTTGAGAACAATGGTTTGATCCGTAAGGTCGATCATTTTGTATGGCGCGAAGCCGCGGCTCAAGTCAAACGCTGGCGTGATCAGTACGGTATAACGATCCCTGTTTCCGTCAATGTTTCCCGCGTAGATATCTTTGATCCTGAGTTAGAGCAAAAACTATGCTATATCCTTGAGGAGTCAGCTCTTGAACCGGATGATATGATGCTGGAGATCACGGAATCCGCGTATTCCGACAGCGCCGACGGGTCGGTCGAGGTCGTGAATCGTTTGCGTGACAGAGGCTTTAAAATCGAAATGGACGATTTCGGATCGGGATATTCATCGCTGAATATGCTGACCGAGATCCCGTTCGACGTACTGAAGCTGGATATGCAGTTTATCCGACGAATGTTGCTTGATGATAAGAGCTTGCGGTTAGTCGAGTTGATAATGGATATCGCGCGATATCTTGAGATCCCTGTGATCGCCGAGGGCGTCGAGGAGATCGAACAGCTCAACAAGCTCAAAGAAATGGGCTGTGATATCGTGCAGGGTTATTATTTTTCACCGCCGCTGCCTGCGGATCGCTTCAGCGGTTTGATCGAAAAGGAATGTCAGAATAGGAGAGAGGAACATGATAACGATTGAAAAGCTGAATGATTTCGGCGCGAATACTTCAGAAGGACTATCCCGTTGCTACGGCAATGAAATGCTGTATCTGCGTTTGGTCGGTATGATCCCCGCAGAGGCGAATTTCGATAAATTGAAAGAGGCAATTGATAAGGGAGATTTGAATGCTGCCTTTGAGGCGGCTCACGCTCTCAAGGGCGTTTTAGGAAACTTATCCCTGACGCCTATGTATGAAAAATGCTCCGAGCTGACTGAATTTCTCCGCGCGCGGACTGATATGGATTATTCACAGCTATTGAGCGATTTATTAGAGCAGAAAGAGGTATTGAGCGCGTTATGCGCTGATTGATCGGAGGAAATGATATGTCATCTTCCAATAAATCAAGAGAGTCGTGGAAAACAGGACTGTCTCTTGTAGGAATCATCGTGATCGGTATCCTGCTGAATATTTTCGGAAGCAAGCTGAACGGAGCGTTAGGGTCGCCGCTGTTTATCGATAATATCGGTACTCTGCTCTCGGCGTTGCTGGGTGGTTATATTCCCTGTATCACGGTCGGTTTTTTTACGAATATCATCAACGGGCTTTCCGATTCCTTTACGATGTACTATTGCATCATCAGCGTGCTGATCGCGGTCGCGGCTGTTTCTTTCGCAGAGAATATGCGCCGTTTGAAGATTCGGTACATTTGCCTTGGTACGCTGACTTTCGCGTTCTTAGGCGGTGTGGTCGGCGGATTGCTGACATGGTTGATCAACGGTCTGAACTTCGGCGAAGGCTATGCGGTTGATATAGCGTCAAAGATCAATAGCGTGATCCCGATGGGGTATTTTCTCTCGAATCTTTTGTCCGCCTTCCTGATCGATCTGGTGGATAAGGCGATCACCGTTGTGATCGTTCTGATCATTTATAAACTGCTGCCACTGAGACTCCTTAACTTTGTACATACGCGCAGCTGGTATTATATCAAGGCATTCGAGAAACCGAGCCGGCATAATCGCAAGCGCGTTTCGTTGCGTATCAAAGTGACCTTGGTGGTCGCGCTGTCTATCACGCTTGTCGTCACGGCGGCGATCGGAGTCAGTATCTTACAGTACCACAACTCAACGGTCGCCGAATATGAGGAGGACGGCAGGTATGCTGCGCGCGTTATCTCGGAAAAGATAGACCCTGAGCGCGTTAATGACTTTATCTTGAAGGGTGAACAAGCCGAAGGGTACAGGGACGTTGAAGAATTGCTCAAAACGATCGCTGACTCTTCACCTGAGATCAAATACGTCTATGTGTATCGCGTAGAAAAGGACGGCACGCATGTTATCTTCGACGTTGATACACAGGATTTGGAAGCAGATGAATACGGAGAAGTCATTGAGTACGATGATTCTATCGAGAAGTATCGGGATAAGTTTTTAGCGGGAGAGGAGATCCCTACCGATATCACCGATGATGAGGACGGCTGGCTCTTGACGGTTTACGAACCTGTTAAGGACAATACGGGTAAGGTCCAATGCTATATCGGCATAGACATGGAGATGAACCGACTTCGTTCCGATGAATTCGCCTTCCTTGCGAAGATCATTTCCTTGTTCCTTGGATTCCTGATCTTGATACGTACCTATGCCATATGGATGGCGGAACGACATATCATCAAACCGATCAATTCGATCGCTCATGTTTCACGCCGTTCAGGTTATGATACACCTGAAGCGAGAGAACTGTGGATCACGATGCTGGATAATCTGAATATCCGCACGGGCGATGAGATCGAAACGCTCTATGAGGACTATAGGAGAGCGGCGCATAACACGGTTCGCTATATCGAGGAGATACAGCACAAGAGCGAACAGCTCACTAAATTACAAAACGGTTTGATCCTTGTATTGGCGGATATGGTAGAAAGCCGTGACCAATGCACGGGTGACCATGTATTCAAGACCGCCGCTTATACGGAGATCATCTTAAGACAGATGCAGATCGAGGGGATCTACGCCGATGAACTCAGCGAGGAATATATCGAAGAGGTCATCAACTCTGCACCGCTGCATGACGTAGGAAAGATCACCGTTTCCGACGTGATATTGAATAAGCCGGGCAGGTTGACCGACGAGGAATTCCGTATCATGCAGAGCCACACGACCGAAGGCGGCAAGATCATTGACAAAGCGATCGCGATCGTTGACGAGGATTCGGGTTATCTGAATGAGGCGAAGAACCTCGCACTCTATCATCATGAGAAGTGGAACGGAAAGGGTTATCCCACTGGACTCAAAGGAACGGAGATTCCGCTTTCAGCGAGAGTGATGGCGGTCGCCGACGTGTTTGACGCATTGGTGTCGCGACGCAGCTATAAAGAGCCGTTCACGATCGAAAAGGCGCTCGATATCATCAAAGAGGACGCGGGTACGCATTTCGACCCGCTTGTCGCAAAGGCGTTTCTTGATGCTGAAGAGGACGTCAGACGTATCGCAAAGCTCAATATGGAGCTATAATAAATCGGTGTTATCAAATTATACTTATGAATTTTGGTTAGTTTTACCATTGATTTTTTATGATAAACTCGCTAAAATGCGTGGTGTGAACCACAATATGCGATTGATAAGCTGAAAGAAGATTAGAGGTGGTTGAATGAAGAGATTTATTGAATGGATCAAATCGTTTATGTCTCCGAAAGCGGATAGGGAAACAAAAAGAGAGATCATTTCGCTGAATATCAATAATATATACTACGTTTCGTTAGTAGTAGGTATTGTTCAGACTGTTTCCCTGATCTTTTTCATAATTTTTAATACGAACAGCAGCGGCGACGGCTCCTTTGTCAATGTCGTTATCAGAGTCGGATTAAGTATCGTGCTCTGTGCCGTCGGCTTCCTTGTTGCCGGAAAACTGAAAAAAAGCACAGACGCTATTACAAAGCATACGACAGCGGTAAAAGTATTTATCGGCAGCTTTGTTGTTTTGCTGATCACGTGGAGTATGTTTGTATCGGTATCAAACTATGTTAATAATCAACAGCTCCTGACCTTTTATACGGTCGAACTGCTGGCTGTGATGTTTGTCAAATTGAATCCCGCCTTCTCGACAACGATCATCTTAGGATCGTATACGATCAATTATCTGATATTGACGTTAGGCTTTGGCGGCGGAAGAATCAATCTGTATAATTATTTGATGCTCGGCGTGTTATCGGTAGCGGGAGCATTGCTGAATTATCGCCTGACCGTTAATTATATCTCGGAGAAGAATAAAGCGAATATGCTGAATGAATCTTTGGAGATCATTGCGAATCACGACAGCATTACCCGCTTACAGAACCGCTACGCGCTTAATCAGCATGTACCCGATTATATCGGACAGGATATTTGCATAGCGATGGGGGATATCAACAGCTTCAAAGCGGTCAATGATACCTTTGGACACCGCGCGGGCGATGACGTTTTGAAAACATTTGCGGATATTTTGCTTGAGTTTTTTTCGAAAGAATGCGTTTACCGATACGGCGGAGATGAATTCCTGATCATTCAAAGCGATATCGAGCTTGAAGCGTTTTTGGATAAGCTCTCGTTAGTCAACAAGCGTTTTTCTGCAACTAAGGTCGAAGGCGTTACAACCGGCTTAGGCTGCAGCTTTGGCTGTGTCAGAACGTGTCCCGTGGATACGGCGGACTTGTTTGATCAGCTGACGAAGGCTGATAAGAAGCTGTATGAAGAAAAACAAAAAATCAATCAAAACAGAATTTGACTGCTATAAGAAAAGCACATTCGCCGAGGCGGATGTGCTTTGTTGTTTATACAAATATTAAAAATGATTTGATTGATATATCAGGGTTTTAATTCGGAATTGATGGTGCAGTTCTTGCCGTAATCCTTCGCGTGGTACAGATTGATATCCGCTTGGTGGATCAGCTTTCCGATATCATCGGTTCCGCCGTTTGGAGCGAGTACCAGACCGACGGAAACGGTAGTATTGAAGTTTTCTTTATCAAAGACAAACCGATGGGCGCATACATTATCTACGATTCGTTTGCAGACCATCTCTGCGTCGATGTCGGTATGGAATATGATCAAAAATTCGTCGCCGCCCCAACGGCATACGTCGCCGCTCCCGTTTAACGTATCAACGATAGCCTGTCCGATATCCTTTATCACGATATCTCCGCTCGGATGGCCGAAATTATCGTTGATGAATTTGAAATTATCGATATCAAGAACTGCTACGGCAGCGGGTTTGAGGTGGTATTGTTCGGGATTATCAATGACAGACTGGAGCCAAAAACGGTTGTAAAGCCCTGTCAGCGCGTCGTGATAACACAGGAACTCATACTTTCGGCGCGATTCTGTCAAAGCGCTTTTTGATGCTTCACGAATTTTTTCAAGCAATACCGCTACCGCTAAGAATGCGAGATACAGCAAAGGAAAACGCATTTTGAAAGTAGGCGAATAGGGATATTGAAGCAGACTTTGGCCGTATGGAATCCAGTAAAAGAAGGCGATGATCGCAAACATAACCAGTGAAGCCAACGTACCGTTTTTTACTCCGAACATTAAAAGTCCGAAGCAGGGGAGCATTGCTGTCCAAAGAACACTGAATCCGTCGGGAATACCTGAAACGATAAAATAGATGAATATGAGTATCATTTCTATGGAGAACAGAATAATACTGAGAACAGCAGCTTTTCCTTTTTGCCTGATCAATAGTAAATTGATCGCGCAGGCAATCGAGAAGGCGAGCGTCACCCATGTGAAGCTACCCTGATGGGTAAATATGTTTACGATCGACATCAGTAACGAGGTAAAACCCATCACAGCGAAAACACAAGCATTCTGGAAAAGCTTCCATTTCGTTTCGTCCGCTAAAAGCTCTTCCTTTTTCTGACGATAAAAGTCTTTTGAAAAAAATTTTCATATTACTCACTCTCACATAATAGCGCAACATGAATGATGAATGGTTTGTATTTTCCGCGCAGTAGAAGTGAGGATTGCGGATATCTATATTTTAACATAATTATACAGATATTAACATTGATATTATTCATAAAAAATAATGAGTCTTTTGTGCGTTTCGACGGATTGCCGTAATTGTATGATATGGTTTTATTTGACAATCAGCCATGAGGTTGATATAATTGCTATAATAGAAGATAATAAATCATGATTATTCAAGGAGTAAACTATGGCTGTTGTAAATCTGCAAGGATATAAAGTAGATAAAATCGATTTTGTGAATACTACGGAGAACGGGACAAAGATATCGCTGGGGAACAAGTTTTCCTATCAGGTACAGTATGCCACGAATCAGAATCTGGCAAAGGGTACTTTTGATATCGAAGTACACGACAAAGAGAATCCCGAGCGCTTTAAGATCCATGTGATCATCGTGGGAATCTTTGGCTATAATGCTAACGAGAAGAAGGAATTGATCCATACGGAAACCTTTAAGGCGCTGTTCCCGTACGCAAAGGCGCTTATTACTACCGTGACCGCCAACTGCGGTATCCAGCCCGTCATTATCCCAAATATCGATATCGACAATCAGGAGATCTATCGGATCGACGGAGCAAAACAATAATTTCTATTTGCAATAATAAAGAGGTATCTGAACAGATACCTCTTTATTATTGGAGCAGATGATGGGAATCGAACCCACACGGTCAGCTTGGAAGGCTGAAGTTCTACCACTAAACTACATCTGCATATTCATTTTACCTTGTAAGTATATCATACTTAATCGGTTTTGTCAAATAGATATATCACAGGAATGATAAAGGGATTCGAAGGCTTCCGTGCCGCGGGAAAACAGCCTTAATATTAATGCTTATCTTCAAAATGGATTACTAATGGCTCAGCGTGAAATAAATAATTAGCAAATTTCTAATCAAGAATTAAAAAACAGTATGATGAATATATAATACTCTATGGCTTTAATTGGCTAAATCGCTAAAGGAGAGTATATGATGAGCAATGAAAGATTAGTCGGTACCGTATCCCGCGGTATCCGTTGTCCTATTATCCGTACAGGTGACGATCTCGCGTCGATCGTGACCGACAGCGTATTGGCTGCCGCAGAGAGCGAGGGCTTTGAACTCAGAGACCGTGACGTTGTCTCGGTCACTGAGTCGATTGTCGCGCGTGCACAAGGTAATTACGCAACCATTCAGAATATCGCCGATGACGTGAAAGCAAAGCTCGGCGGCGGTACGGTCGGCGTTATCTTCCCGATTTTATCCCGTAACCGTTTTGCAATCTGCTTGCGCGGTATCGCGATGGGCTGCAAAAAGATTGTCCTCATGCTGTCTTATCCGTCCGACGAGGTCGGCAATGAGCTGGTATCGCTCGACAAGATCGACGAGGCTGGCGTGAATCCTTACAGCGACGTACTGACGCTCGAGCGTTATCGCGAGCTGTTCGGCGCAAACAAGCACGAATTCACCGGTGTAGACTATGTAGAATATTATGAGAACCTGATCAAAGAGAGCGGGGCAGAGGTAGAGATCATCTTGGCGAACCGTCCTAAGACGATCCTCGAATACACCGATACCGTCCTGACCTGCGATATCCATACCCGCAAGCGCACCAAGCGTATTCTCAAAGATGCAGGCGCGAGGATCGTTTTAGGTCTTGACGATATCATGAACGCTCCTGTTGACGGCTCGGGATATAACGAGAATTACGGTCTCTTAGGCTCTAATAAATCGACCGAGGACACCGTCAAGCTCTTCCCGCAGAACGCTCAGCCGCTTGTCGAGGACATTCAGAAGAAGGTCAAAGACGCCACAGGCAAGAATGTTGAGGTCATGGTTTACGGCGACGGCGCGTTCAAGGATCCTCAGGGTAAGATCTGGGAGCTTGCCGATCCTGTTGTTTCTCCCGCTCATACTGCGGGCTTGGTCGGTACGCCGAACGAGTTGAAGCTCAAGTATCTTGCTGATAATGATTTCAAGGATCTCAGCGGTGATGAGTTGAAAGCGGCAATCTCCGAGAGCATCAAGACCAAGGACGCGAACCTTGTCGGCAACATGGCTTCTCAGGGTACGACTCCGAGACAGCTTACCGATCTGATCGGCTCGCTGTGCGACCTGACCTCAGGCTCAGGTGATAAGGGTACTCCTGTCGTATTGGTTCAGGGCTACTTTGATAATTATACTAACGATTAATTATAATTGAAATAGGGGAGGGGCAAACGGTGATTTGCTCCTCCTGCTTTTTTGACTATCCTACATTAAGGATGGTCTATTTTTTTGTCAAATTTGTAATCGGTATTGACAAAGATGTCGGATTGTGTTACTGTAGTAATACAATAATACAGTTAGGAGGAATGAGATGGATTGGCGATTGGATAAGAAGCGGCCGATCTGTCCGCAGATCTGCGAGAAGCTGTGCGTATTGATCGCGTCAGGCGAGCTGAATGCGGGGGACAGGCTGATGTCTGTGCGCGACGTCGCGCTGAACGCGGGCGTTACGCCTAATACGGTGCAGAAATCGTTTGAACAGCTTGAATCACAGGGCGTGATCTACTCGAAGCGCGGTTCAGGCTGGTATGTCAGCGAGAACGTCGGCATTGCGAAAGAGGTATTGGACAGCCTGATTCGTTCTAAGACAGTCAATTACCTGAACGATATGCAGGCTCTCGGGTTGGATAAAAAAGAGATCATCGAAATCATAAAGGAGTTTCGCTATGGGTGAGATATTAAGATGTGATAACCTGTGCAAGGACTTCGGCGCGACCAGGGCGCTCGATCGGCTTTGTCTGAGCGTAGGGAGCGGCAAGATCATCGGCTTGCTCGGACCGAACGGCGCAGGTAAAACGACACTGATCAAGATCGTTAACGGACTGTTACAGCCTACTTTCGGCGAAGTTTTGATTGACGGTAAACGTCCGGGAGTCGAGACGAAACCGCTTGTCAGCTATCTTCCTGACGTCAATTATCTGAACAACTGGATGACCGTGGAGCAGATCGTATTTATGTTTGCGGATTTCTATGCAGACTTCCGTTCTGATCTGGCGTTCGATATGGTCAAGCGTTTGGGTATCAACAGAATGCAACGGTTAAAAAGCCTTTCTAAAGGCAACAAGGAGAAGGTGTGCCTGATCCTTGTCATGAGTCGTAACGCAAAGCTGTATATCCTTGATGAACCGATCGCGGGGGTTGATCCCGCTACGCGCGACTATATCATTTCTACCATCATCAACAATTATAATCCCGAGGCTTCGGTGTTGATCTCAACGCATCTGATCTCTGATATCGAGTCGATTTTAGATGAAGTAATCTTTATCCAGAACGGTAGAGTCGTGTTGCAGGATACGGTCGATCATATCCGAGAGCAGAATCACATGAGCGTTGACGACTTATTCAGGGAGGTGTTCAAATGGTAAGAAAGTTGATCAAATATGACTTTCAGTCGTATTTCAGACTGCTGTTTCCCGTACAACTGATCATCATAGGCTTTGCGCTGATCAATCGTTTGGTACAGTTCTTTGAGCCTGCCTCTGACGCCGCGGAAGCTGCTTCGACTGTCTATAATTCTGTGTTTGTATCGACCTTGGTGCTGTATATCCTGTCTATCTTCGTATGCTTAGTTATGACGGTGATCGTCGGTATCATACGTTTTTATCAGGGCATGTATACGAATGAGGGATACCTCAATCACACGCTGCCCGTCACACCGACGCAGCATATTTTCGCAAAGCTGTTGACTTCGATCATCTTCTGCTTAGGCGCTGATTTAGCGATCTTTTTGTCATTTATCGTCATCACGGCGGGCGAGGTCAACATCGAAGTATTCAAGGCGTTCACCTACCTTGCCGGTCGTTACTTTGCGAATGCGGGCTTTAACGGCGCTTTGTACGTATTGGAGTTTATTTTGTTCGGTATCGTCAGCGTAGTATTTCTCTTTTTGAAGCTGTACTTCTGTATCTCTGTGGGACAGCTCGTCAAGCGCAAGAAGATATTACTGGCGTTCGGCGTATTCTTCGGGATTTATGTTGCGAAGCAGATCATCGGTACGGTATTTGCGATCTTTGTGGCGTTGAATCTTGATTTCATGAATCAGATCGGGGATTGGATCAATTCAAGCCCAAATGTTGCTTTTCATATTTTCTTCTGCGGCGCGATCATATTCTACGGTTTGTTTGCGCTGATCTATTTCCTGATCACCAAGCACATCATGAGCAAAAAGCTCAATCTGACATAAGGGGGGAGAGAAGATGAAAAAGACTTTCAGGATTATCGCTTTAGTATTAGCGGTCGCGGTCGTCGCGTTCTCTCTCTGCTCCTGCCGCGCGCTGGACGAAGCGAAGGAGAATCGGGGAATATACTCCGACGATCATCTATCTATCGAATTCAAAGGTGAAACATATCGCTTTTTCGATCCAAAGGACTATTCGATCATCAGCGACGCCTATATGGGTTGGAATCAATATCACGCTACAGATAAGGAATTACCACTGCTGCTTGCGAGCTGGTACGGCGATACGATGTCACTCAACAGGGAGAAGACTGTGATTGAGACCTCTATACCGATCAGCACCATTATGAAGGAGATCTCCAATGAAGCCGTGTACAACGCTGTCGACCACCAAGTAGTCGGCGCAATGTATGGCAATAATAACGCCACCTATGTCCGAGAGGATCTGTACGAGGATACCAAGGCGGCGGCTGAAGCGGATAAGCTGGAGTGCTATTGTATTGAGTATTATGAAAACTCAAACTTTGACTATGACTTTGGTATGAGTTGGTCGAATTGGAAAGAATCTACCGAAGCGTATTCAGACTCCTATCATATCGTTTTACTGGAAGATGCTGTGACAAAGATAGTCGATAGCGCGTTGAAAACGCCGTCTAAGGATAAGATCAGCTATAAAGAGCTTGGCGAAAATCAGACGGATATTTCTTTTCAGGCGTGTGATAAAAATTTGATACTACATGATTGGGATGCAAATTATTACTTTGTACAGGATCAGGGCAAGTATTATTTTTGGGACGGTAAAACAAAAGATGAAAAGTGTATGGTTCCGCTGAATCAAGATGACAGCGAGATCATAGACGATTTGTTTGACCGATATCCTTATGCCGTAGACGGCGCGCAGGTAGGCTGGAGCTTTTAATACAAAATAACAGATCCCGCATTGAGCTTTTATACTCAGTGCGGGATCGTTCTTTATTTGTTGCCTTTCGGCTTGACCTTGGATAGGGGATTGCTCTTTGCGGCGGCTTCGATCTGGCGGGAGTCGAGGTGGGTGTAGATCTCGGTCGTGCTAAGACTCTCGTGACCGAGTACGTCCTTTAGGACGCGGATATCGACGTTGCCGTGCTGATACATCAGGGTCGCCGCGGTATGGCGGAGCTTGTGGACGGAATAGCCCTGTGAATCCAGACCGATCTTCTCAAGGTATTTGTAGACCATCTTCTGCACAGATTCGCGCGAGATGCGCCTGTGCTGAGCGGAGAGAAAGAGAGCATACTTGTCCTCGGCACGAACGCCGTCGACCGGTCTGACCTTCATATACGCTTCAAAAGCGGACATACATGCATCGTTGAGGTAAATAATGCGCTTTTTACTGCCTTTACCAATGATCTGAGCCGTGTGGTCGGGTTTGATATCGTTGTAATTCATCGCGACTAATTCCGCTAAGCGCATACCGCAGTTCAGGAAAAAGGTGAGGATACAGTAATCGCGTTCCTTGTATTTGCCGTCGACAGCATTCAATAGTTCAATGCTTTGTTCGAGAGTGAGGTATTTGGGTAGGGGATTCTTCTCTCGAGCGTTCGGGCGCTCGAGATCCTTGAGCGGATCAACAGCCAGCAAGTGCTTCTTATTAGTCAGATAGCTGTAGAAAGACTTGACGCTGGTGGTCTTGCGGGCGCGGGCGGCTTTGTTGTTGCGGCGGACGCGCATGAGATAGTTCATGAATTCATAGCCGTCGGTGAGGGTGACGGACGACACAAGCGCGAGATCGACGTCATCGACCTTGATATCCTGATAGGGGGTATCAGGAGGGACGATGTGCTTTTGGACTTTGATAAATCTGAAAAAGGTGCGCAGATCATTAAAGTATTCGTCGACCGTAGACGGAGAACGACCTTTCACTGTTTGAAGATAATACAAAAAGTCTTTGATCAAATCAGAGGCTTCGATAACAAAATTACTTTTACTCATATTGGTCACATCAATTAATTAATAGAATAGAAATGAATACATGGAAATGAAAGCGGAAAACAAGTTATGAAAATTATTATACACGATAATAGGGGGCTGTAATTTCTTTTACAGAAGATTAAACAAAATTAATATTTTATGTAATTTAGGGGAGGGCATAAACCCGATAATATGGGATTATGGCGTTTTCATGGCTTTTGTACCGTAATTCTGAGAATTTGCTTAAAATCAGCGTTTCTGTTATCAAATAGATTTTTTCTGAATGAGTATACGTTCATTCAGAAAAAACTGAGACGATAATTTGAATGTTGCATTTCTAATTTTGTCTGCGTTTGATTCATTAATGAATTATTCTGTCTGATTGATTCTAAATATTCTAATATAATGATTTGAACGACATAATTGTTTCAATCAATAAAAAGATTTTGATTGATATGATTGTTGTATATATATATAAGTATATTCAGATTAAAAATTTAAGAGTTTTGGTATCTGTAGTTTTGCCGTTCTTTTGGAGTAAATGTATTATTATGAGTAATTCGGTGTTAAATCTTTATTGGATTTTTTGCGTGATCGGGGAGATTTCTGCGGCTTTTCCCTTTCGATAATTTATACGTGTTACTTCCCTATTGTTAAATATTTAACAAAATATAATGCCGCCAATATCTGTTAAGTGATCATCGTTCAGACTGACTATTTGTGTATCCTGTTCATTACAGAATCTTTTGATGCTATTATAATCGGGATGTTCCTTGATATTTCCGCAAAAATACAGAGTTTTTCTATCTTTATCATAGCCTGACGCGCCGCCGATGAAGCCTGTATCCGCTCCGTCAAGGCGGATACTCCCCTTCCCTATCGACAGTACATCGATCGGATTATCTTCTAACGAACGGATGATACCGTTATCAGCGGTGATGATCGCGTGATCCGATACGACGGCACAGGAGCATTTTGCGTAGCCTTGCTTGACGTTGATCAGCCCATAGCCGTGTTTTTGGCAGTATTCTTTCACCTTTTCGTCCAGTGAACGTATACGGCATATGAGCTTATTTTTGAGCTGTAAAGCGTTTAAGCATACGTTATCGGGATATCTACCGCTGAAATGTTTACCGCAGATGACGACATGATAGCTGTCGGATAATGCTTTGATCAGCCCTTTGCACTCTGATAAAACAAACGCGGTATCGTCGAGTATCAGACATTGCAGATCGGCGTGGTCGCGCTCATACGGCATATCGCAGGATATGATATCGGTAGGTATGATTTGATATCCGAGCGCTTTCAGCGCTTCTGCGTATTGCGGATGTCTGACGGACAGGATCGCTTTATTCACAGATCGCCTCAAACGCCTGTCGTACATTTTTGACGGGGATGATCTCAACGTCGTCTATTGCGGAGATATCTTTCATATTATGCGACGGCACGATGATTTTGGTAAAGCCTAAGCGCACCGCTTCACTGACGCGCTGCTGAACATGACTGACGGAGCGTATCTCTCCCGCCAGACCGATCTCACCGAAGGCAATCGCGTTCTCGTTGATCGGAACGTCCTTTAGCGAGGAGATCAGCGCGATAGCGACCGCGAGATCGACTGCTGTTTCATCAAGCCTGAGACCGCCGACGACATTGACATAGGCGTCTGTGTTATTAAAAAAGTACCCCGCGCGTTTTTCAAGCACCGCGATGATCATATTCATGCGGTTGTAATCAAAGCCCGTACACATTCTGCGCGGATTGCCGAAGCCTGTAGACGCGGCTAACGCCTGAATCTCAGCTAAAATGGGACGCGTACCCTCCATAGCGCACGCGATACAGGTGCCGCTGACGTTCTTTGGTCTGCCTGAAATCAGCATCAGCGAGGGATTCTCGACCTCTCTGAGCCCTTCGTCCGTCATTTCAAACACACCGATCTCGTTGGTGGAGCCGTAACGGTTCTTGACCGCTCTGAGGATTCTGTAAGACATCTGCCTGTCGCCCTCAAAGTGGAGTACCGCGTCGACGACGTGCTCGAGCACCTTGGGACCCGCGATAGAGCCTTCTTTGTTGACGTGACCGACGATGATCATCGGGATATCCATGCTCTTTGCCGTGCGCATGAAGAAGTTGGTGGATTCACGTACCTGCGTCACAGAACCGGGAGATGAATTCAGCTCGGAGAGCGACATCGTCTGGATCGAGTCGATCATCACAAGATCGGGCTTGTCCTGACGAATGGTTTCGCAGACGAGCTCGACGTCTGTCTGCGTCAGGATATACAGGTTGTCCGAATTCACGCCGAGGCGATCGGCGCGGAGCTTGAGCTGGCGTTTGCTTTCCTCGCCCGATACATAGAGAATCTTCAGGTTTCTGCCTAAGTGCTCGCAGATCTGCAGTAAAATGGTAGATTTACCGATACCGGGATCGCCGCCGAGGAGAATCAGGCTGCCTTTGACGATACCGCCGCCCATTACGCGGTCGAGTTCCTTGGAACCCGTTTGGTAGCGCACTTCATCGCTTGTGCTGATCTCATTGATGTGCACGGGCGGCATGTAGGCTGTCGCGTGAGAACGAGCCGCCGCGGCAGGCTTGGAGGTGTCCTTGATTTCTTCATTCATGGTGTTCCATTCGCCGCAGGACGGGCACTTACCGTACCATTTGGGGCTTTCGTAGCCGCATTCCGAGCAGATATATACGCTTTTGATCTTAGCCATAATTCTTATTCCTTTACATTCTAATTCGTTATTGGTCGATGTATTCGAGCACACCCATTGCAATCGAGTATGCCATTTCACTTTGATAGCCGCTGTCGAGCAGCTTTGCGCGTTCTTCATCATTGGATAAAAAGCCGCACTCTACGATCACGGCGGGGACAGTCGCGTTATCTAACAGATAGATATCAGAATTCGCGGGCTTCAACTCACGTGTGTTATCATTCTGGAGCAATGATACGACAGAGTTTCTAATCGATTCCGCAAGGACACGGCTCTTATCATTGTTAGATGAATAAAACACCTGTGCCCCACTGTAGGCGTTGTTGTCGAATTTGTTCTGATGAATGCTGACAAGGATATTGTTTTCAGATCCGTTCACGATCTCGACACGGTGTTTTAAATCCGATACCTTCTTCTCTCTCAGCGATTGCGCGCTGTCATCATATACAGAGATATCTTCGTCACGTATCTCTGTTACGCGTACACCACACAGGCGCAGCGTATCGGCGAGTTTATCTGCGATACTCAGGTTGATATCCTTTTCCAAAATACCGTTGACTTCCGCTCCGCCGTCCTCGCCGCCGTGTCCCGCGTCGATAATGACGGTGATACGGTCGTCGTCGATATCCGCAGAAGTATGTGCGGTAATATTGGAAAAAGCCGAGAACATCACGATACAAAAGGAAATCAAGAGTACCGCGAGAATAATCAGATAGATCGTTTTTACTTTCATATCATCACCGATTCATGTATATGAAAGCTACACTGTTTATTATACTTTTATTTCGGATATAGTCAATAAGAGGATTATTTGAATCGAAATATTCAGCCTTTTTCATACCGCTTTTTCAGCTTTCCAAGCGCCTTTTTCTCGATACGAGAGATATAAGAGCGAGAGATATTCAGCTTCTTTGCCAATTCGCGCTGGGTCTGCACTTTAACGCCGCCGATTCCGTAACGGTTGATGATGATCTCTTTCTCGCGTGGTGAGAGTGTTTCATTGATATAATCATTCATTACCGCCAAATGGATTTTAGTGTCAACGTCCTCCGCAACGTCCATATCGGAAGCGATAATGTCCATCAAGGTCAGAGGATTGCCGTCTTTATCGGTATCGATGGTGTCGTTGAGAGAAACGTCCTGCGAGGATTTGCGGTTATTGCGAAAGTGCATGAGGATCTCATTCTCGATACAGCGGGACGCGTAGCTAGACAGCTTGATATTTTTGTTGATGTCAAAGGTATTGATCGCCTTAATCAGACCGATCGTACCGATCGACACAAGATCGTCCTGACTGCTGTCGTTCTGATAATACTTTTTGATGATATGCGCGACTAAGCGCAGATTGTGCTCGACAAGGATATTGCGGGCGTTTTTGTCGCCCTTTGCGGCAAGCTCCAGATAATGTTGTTCCTCCGCCTTTTTCAAGGGCTTCGGAAAGCTCTCGCTGTGAGCGATATGCAGGACGAACAGGAAAATGTACTGACTGATATAGGATAAAAATGCAAACAAAAAAACCACCTCATGAAATTGTATTCACAAGATGGTTGTGTTTTGCTTGTCTGTTTAAAATGTCATTGCGAGATCGGTAAAAGAACCACGGTGATCTCAAATGAATTATTCAGCGTTGCCGAAATCCTGTAAGGATAAGCCTTTGTTATGCTCAAGCGCCCAGTCGATGCTCCATTCGGAACGGAACAGCAACAGCTTGTTATCGCGAAAATCAGCGACGACCTTGGTGTCGGAAGCAAGATCAAGCGACTTGTAATCCGTTACATCGGAAGTGATCCAGCGGATAAACTGATACGGTGTGCTCTCCATGATGATCTCGACATTGTATTCGTTTTCAAGACGGTATTTCAGTACGTCAAACTGCAGTACGCCGACAACGCCGACGATGACCTCTTCCATACCTGATTCAGGCTCATGGAAGATCTGGATGGCGCCTTCCTGCGCAATTTGGTTCATACCTTTGACAAACTGCTTGCGCTTCATGGTATCCTTTTGGCGTACCAAAGCGAAATGCTCGGGCGCAAAGGTAGGGATACCCTTAAACTGGAACTTTTGCCCCGGGGTGACGATGGTGTCGCCGATGGAGAACATACCGGGATCGAATACGCCGATGATGTCGCCCGCGTAGGCTTCTTCGACGATCTCGCGCTCCTGAGCCATGATCTGCTGGGGCTGAGAGAGCTTCATCTTTCTGTCGCCCTGCACATGATAAACTTCCATATTCTTATCGAATCTGCCGGAGCAAATACGCATGAAAGCGACTCTGTCACGGTGCGCCTTGTTCATGTTCGCCTGGATCTTAAAGACGAAGGCTGAGAAGAAATCGGAGTCGGGAGCGATCAGCTCGTCGCCTGCTTCACGCGGTAAAGGACCTGTCGTGAGCTGTAAGAATTCCTGTAAGAAAGGCTCTACGCCGAAATTGGTCAATGCCGAACCGAAGAAAACGGGCGTCAGCTGACCCTTGCGAACCATGTCAATATCGAATTCATTGCCCGCGCCGTCGAGAAGGTCGATATCATCAAAGAGCGTATCCTTCTGTCCGTAAAAGAGCTTGGATTCGAGATCGGGATCATCTAAGGAGATCTCTTCCTGCTCGACCTCGCGCTGACCGTTATTGGCGGTATAGGACAGGATCTTGCCCTTCTTGCGGTCGTATACGCCTTTGAATTCCTTACCTGAGCCGATCGGCCAGTTCATCGGACAGGTATTGATGCCGAGGACATTCTCGATATCCTCGAGCAGATCGAAGGGATTCTGCGCGTCACGATCCATCTTATTGATGAAGGTGATGATCGGAATATGGCGCATGACGCAGACCTTGAAGAGCTTCTTGGTCTGGTTCTCAACGCCCTTGGACGCGTCAATGACCATGACGGCGCTGTCAGCAGCCATCAAGGTGCGATAGGTATCCTCTGAGAAATCCTGGTGTCCGGGCGTATCAAGAATATTGATACAGTAGCCGTCGTATTTGAACTGTAAAACAGAAGAAGTGACGGAAATACCTCTCTGTTTCTCGATCTCCATCCAGTCGGAAACCGCATGCTTTGCGGTCTTTTTGCCCTTAACGGAACCCGCTAAATTGATCGCGCCGCCGTATAACAGGAGCTTTTCTGTCAAGGTCGTTTTACCGGCGTCAGGATGGGAGATAATAGCAAAGGTACGCCGCTTGTTGATTTGTTCGGTCAAAGTGCTCAATGGGAACCTCCGTGTTTTCGTCAATATGACAATTCCTTAGTGCAAAGTGCTGTAGTAGCAACGTCATTTTTGGTGATACGATATAATTTTACTATTAATCTATGGTAAAAGTCAACAAGTTTAGGGTAGTTTTTTCTACGGTAAAATAGACAAATGCACTTGACTTTTTGGTGATTTTTTATTAAAATAGCTTTACAAACAAGAATTCATCTAAGTTTTTTCATATACCTTCCAAATTGAGGCAGGAACTTTGGTTCCTGCCTCACCCCTTTATATGAGAAATGATAAGGAGAAAACATGGAGCCGATCGGTCTTTATCTGCATATTCCGTTCTGTGACGGCAAATGCAACTACTGCAATTTTTTCAGTAAGTGTGCGAATTCAGAACAACTGAGTCTATTTACCGAACACCTGATCTCTACGATCAGAGATTGGGGTAAGCGGATCGTCAGAGAAGTTGATACCGTCTATTTCGGCGGCGGCACCCCTTCCCTACTTGGTCATAATCGACTGATACAGATATTGAACAGTATATTTGAGTCTTTTCAGGTTTTGGATAATGCCGAGATCACCGTTGAAGTGAATCCGACGTCAAGTGATGACTTGGATTTTTCATTGATGAAAAAGGCGGGATTCAACCGTCTGTCCATCGGTATGCAGAGCGCGAATAATAACGAATTGAAGATACTTGGCAGACGGCATACCGCTATGGACGCTCGCCGTACCGTTGAGCGAGCACAGCAAGCGGGATTTGACAATATTTCTCTTGACGTGATGCTCGCGATCCCTGAACAGACGATGGATAGCTTGGAGCATACACTGCGATTCTGTGCCGAATGTCAGGTTCAGCATATCTCTGCGTATATCCTGAA
This sequence comes from Roseburia sp. MSJ-14, assembly GCF_018918225.1. Lineage (NCBI taxonomy): Bacteria > Bacillati > Bacillota > Clostridia > Lachnospirales > Lachnospiraceae > Roseburia > Roseburia sp. MSJ-14. Next base: position 20,972 of record NZ_JAHLQD010000004.1, on the reverse strand, counting down.
AGTCGAAGAAGGAACGCCTTTCTACAAAATGAGAGATCAACTCCTGTTTTTCGCGGATGATGAACAGGCGGCTTTCTATGAACAGACGGTGAAAATGCTATCGAAATTAGGATATCCGCAATATGAGATATCTAATTTTGCTCATAACGGATACGAGAGCCGTCATAATCTGCACTATTGGCATGATGAAGAGTATCTCGGGATTGGCCCTTCTGCGCATTCCTTTATTGACGGACAAAGATTTTATTACGACAATGATTTTCAGCATTTTTATGATAATGAGATCTGCGAGGAATCAGCAGGCGGCGACAGCGAGGAATATATCATGCTGGCGCTCAGGCTGACTGAGGGATTGGTGTTTGATCAATATAAAGCGAGATTCGGTAAGGAAGTCAGTCAAAGATTGATCAAAGCCGCTGAAAGATTGGAGCAGCAAGGATTGTGTAATGTCACCGATGATAATGTTTCATTGACGGTCAAAGGCTTTTTGGTTTCTAACGCTGTTATTGCTTATTTATTAGAAAACACTTGACATTATTCCGAAAACAAAGTAAAATAACAGTTGCGCAATTGAATACGGAAGCGTATCGAAGTGGTCATAACGGGCCTGACTCGAAATCAGGTAGTCCTCACGGGCTCGTGGGTTCGAATCCCACCGCTTCCGCCATATGGATCAGAGGTTGTCGATGGGACAACCTCTTTCCTATTTCAGCGGGAAGCGGCGGGATTCGAAGGCGACCGTGCCAAGATGTAAGCGTAAGCGCACATCGCAGGTACAAACAGTCCGGTGGACTGTTTGTAGGGAGAGCGCAGATAGAGCTTTTCAATATTACAACGCTATCATGCGAGATGTACTACAAAAACAATACAAGCATACACCGCTTCCGCCATATGGATCAGAGGTTGTCGATGGGACAACCTCTTTCTATTTCAGCGGGAAGCGGCGGGATTCGAAGGCGACCGTGCCAAGGCACAAGTCTTTTTGATAATATGGAAAATATTATTACTTATTGTCTTGATTATCTATTGCAGTAAAAACTTTACTCCTGTATAATAATGTCAAATAATGTAGAACTTTGTAATAGAATGGAGTGAGGGCGATGAAGCGGTCATTGTGTTTGATAATGGCAATTGTTATCCTGTTGATCGCCGTATTGACTTCATCTGCTTTCACCGTTCAAAGTTCCCGTGTCTATCGGAGCGCAGACAGCAGCGGCGCGTATGTCGTCAGCTTCAACGACTCGCACGTAGATATCACACGCTATACGGCTGACTCAGTCAGCGCAGGACTGAACCTGTCTTATACTGTCAGCGGCGTTTGCGCGTATCACGGAAAGATCGTTGTGTTCTGTAACGATACCGCTCACAACTACCTGATCGTCTATGTGTATTACCATGACACGGATATGCTCGACAGCTTTGCGATATATGATCAGAAGCTGAATAATGATACGGATTTTTGCTGTGACGATAACGCGATCTATATCGAGAATCATCGAAACAACAGTGAATTGATGGCGTTTTCCTACGATGGAAATCTTCTCAGTCGTTACCGATTTAATCAACGGATCATCGGCTTATGCAGCGGTTATGATTCGGGCGTCTATGCTGTCAGCGATAATACGTTGTATACGCTCTCGGGAAATCACTTTACCGCCGTTAACGGATATGAGGTCGAGCCTCCCCTATCCCCTGCCGACTCAGATGTATTTGTATCTGAATACGGGCGCGCTTATGTGATCGACGGTAATCGAATTGCAAGATCGTTTACTGTGGATAGTCGATTCGGAACAGCAGGCGGTTGTGTGATCGGGGAAAGGCTGTATTATCCCAACGGTTCGGTTATCAACGGATATGATATCAGCAGCGGTAATAAGGTCAGCTCATACAGGCTGTCGTTTGAACCTTCGCTGTTGTGGAATAATGCGGGCGATATTATCGCGGTCGGCGATCGAACCTATTCTTCGGTCGAACCTGATGACTTTACCGAATTAAATCGTGTTGATAACAACAATAGCGCAAGTAATCAAAACGCTTCTCCTGCTATTAATCGTTCTGATTCCGACAATTCTGCCATTGATTTGTCAGAGATATCTTCCGACGTTTATCAGGTCGATCAAGGTCGGCTGTATATTTATGATATCCCGCCCGAAACGACGATCAGTCAATTTAAAAGCAATATGAGATATGATGGATGGTCAGTAGCGCTCTATCGTGACGGTTCCGTTAAAACAAGCGGCTCAGTAGGTACAGCGATGACAGCGGTATTCGGCTCGGGCGGTAATGAATTTACCTTTGAACTGTCTGTCAACGGCGATCTGACAGGCGAAGGAAACAGCAACTCACGCGATGTCAATCTGTTGCTGGATTATCTGATCGGCGCGGCGGATTTCAACGGAGTATATACCGTAGCGGCTGATCTGTCGAACGACGGGAGGATTAACGCGGTTGACGTAGCTTTGATGAAAAGAACATTATAGGCATAGAAAAAATACCCCGCTGAATCAGCGGGGTATCGCCATATCTTTGATTATTCCTGAGCGGCAGAGGTAATGATCTGCTGGTCGGGAGTTGCCTCGGCAGCGGCGCTGCCCTCGCGAACGAAGTTGTAGCCCATAAAGGTGAGATTATCTTTGTCGACAATAGCGTAATCAACGGGAACGGCTACATTCTCAGCTACACAGTAGGTGAAGTTGATGGTAGAATCATCGAACGTGTAAGTGCCGTTATACTTGATGCCGTCCTGTACGAATTCAAGGATCATAGAACCATTATTGCCGAAGGTGACTTTATAGATATCGTAACCCATGTACTTGAAGATCCATGTACCGACCAGGTCTTCATTCGCCTCAAAATTTTCGGGAAGATCAGGCATCATGATCTTCTTGGTCGCCTGAGTCAACGTGAAATCATAGCCTTCGCCGTAGGAGCCGTTCAGAGTCTGACCGCCGAAAAGACGGGAGCCGCTGATGGTGTAGGTCGCGGGAGCGTTTGCATAAAAGCTGCCGAAGTTAGTGCCGACAGTGATGGTGTTGCCGTCCGCGCTCTTTGTCTTCTGATAAGTGCTGTTGATCTCGATACTGCCGATATTCGCCTGGAAAGTACCGTCGTTCTTGAATTCATAATAGTAGGTCGCGCCGTCCTGTTCGCTTGACCAGGTAACGCCCTCGGGCTCTTTCAGGAAGAAGCCGACAAAGACAAAGTAGCCAAGCAGTGTAGCGACGATCAGGCACAGAGCGATGATGACAGGAACCTGCAGGAAAGGTTTTTTCTTAGCGGGTTTCGCTTCTTCCTGAGTTGCTTCTGTTTCTGCAACAGGAGCAGGTTCTTCTTTCGCAACAGCTTCCACTGCTTCTGTTTCGATAGTCTCAGCAGTCTCCTGAACTTCTTCGGTCGCTTCAACCGCTTCTGCTTCGGCAGTTTCCTCTGTTTCCGCGATAGCTTCAACGGTTTCGGTGACTTCCTCGGTAGCGGCAGTTTCGATTTCTTCTTCCGTTACCTCGGGATTGATGTTTTCATTTATGTTATTTTCACTCATGATTATAACCTCCCAAATTTCAATCGTTATATATCATACTACAGCATTTTAGATAAATCAAGTATTACGCGGCTTTTTGTACCATTCGACGGAAAGTGCCGGCTTTAAAATATCGTTATTTATTACTGTTTTGTGAAAGGATTATTGTGATAATTCAATAAATATCGGAGATATCGGGATTTTGATGTTGTCAACAGAACGGATTTATGCTATATTAAAAAAGGTTATAGAAACCTAAATTGATTTATGAGGGTGATATGATGGATTATATGAAGATTTATAATGAATGGCTCGAAAAAGCGACCGAAGATCCTCAGCTTGTAGAGGAACTCGCTTCTATCAAGGACGATAACGACGCGATCTACGAGCGCTTTTATACCCCGCTGAAATTCGGTACAGCGGGTCTGCGCGGCGTTCTCGGTGCGGGTACTAACCGTATGAACATCTATGTCGTTCGTCATGCGACTCAGGGTCTTGCTAACTATATCAAAAAGAAATACGGCACGGGCGCTGTCGCGATCTCTCACGACTCCCGTATCAATTCCGATCTCTTTAAGATCGAAGCTGCTCGCGTTTTGGCTGCAAACGGCATCAAAGCATATATTTCCGAAGAACTCGAACCCACTCCCGTACTCAGCTACTTAGTACGTAATCTGGGCTGTGTAGCCGGTATCATGGTAACAGCAAGCCATAACCCCGCGAAGTATAACGGCTATAAGGCATACGGCGAGGACGGTTGCCAGATGACCGACGTTGCGGCAGGTATGGTATTTGACGAGATCCAGGCGCTGGATATCTTCGACGATGTCAAGCTCTGCGATTTTGACGAAGCGCTCAAGAACGGCATGATCGAATATGTCAAGGACGAAGTATACGATAGCTTCCTTGATGAAGTCAAGAAGAATCAGGTCAACGCAGGCGTTTGCAAGGATACCGACCTGAAGGTCGTCTATACCCCTCTTAACGGCGCGGGCAACAAGCTCGTCAGACGCGTACTGGACGATATCGGTATGAAAGACGTTATCGTTGTCAAGGAGCAGGAGAATCCCGACGGCAACTTTACTACCTGCCCCTTCCCCAACCCCGAGCTGAAAGAAGCGCTCGCAAAAGGTCTTGAGTACTGTGAAGCGAACGACGCTGACTTACTGCTGGCTACCGATCCCGACTCTGACCGCGTCAGCATTGCCGCAAAGCGCGCGGACGGCACCTATCGCCTGTACACGGGCAACGAAATCGGCGCTATGCTGACCGAGTATATCCTCAAGTGCCGCAAGGAGCTGGGTACGCTGCCTGAGAATCCGATCGTCGTTAAGACTATCGTTACCACTAAGATCATTGAAGCGATCTGCAAAAAGTACGGCTGTGAGCTGAAGAACTGCCTGACAGGCTTCAAATATATCGGCGAGATTATCTTAGGCCTTGAGCAGAAAGGCGAAGAAGATCGCTTTGTATTTGGCTTTGAAGAGAGCTGCGGTTATCTCTCGGGCTCCTATGTCAGAGATAAGGACGCGGTGCTTGCTTCCATGCTGATCTGTGAGATGGCGGCATATTATAAGAAGCAGGGCAAGTCTTTGGTCGATATCATCGACGGTATCTACAATGAATACGGCTACTATCTGAATACCACGCTCGACTTCTACTTCGAAGGCGCTGAGGGTATGCAGAAGATGTCGAGTATCATGGACGGCTTACGTACCAATGCTCCCGCACAGATCGCAGGCTATCAGGTCGTATCCGTAGCGGATTATGACACGCATGTCGCGACTGACCTGCTGACCGGCGCTACCGAGAAGATCGATCTGCCGAAGTCCAACGTCCTCTCCTACACCACTCAGGGCGGACACTGCGCGATCGTCAGACCCTCCGGCACTGAACCGAAGATCAAGATCTACATCACCGCGATCGGCGCGACTGTTGATGAAGCAAAGGCTATCACCGATAAGATCGCCGAAGATATGAGCGGTTATCTGAAATAATTTTAGTTTATTGAACACCGCGGGACAAATCTGTTCCCGCGGTGTTTTTGTAAAGAACCATATAGAAAAGCCAAGCGATCTAATGAAATACGCTTGGCTTTTATCATTCTTTGTTATTTGAGCTTGCTTCCTGCTGTTCTCGTTCGCGTATCATGCGCAGGAGTGTACTTTGCTTGACCATTCTGCCATTGTGGAAGATGTAATCATCCGTATCCTTTAAGGAGCTTATATCGATATCGGAAAAATCCTCTTCGACTGTTTGAGGATTCATTGCGTTTTTGCGTTCTTCAAGGCTCTTGTCGATGGAATCCGTCAACTCGCGGCTGAGTTCCTCTTTGTCGCGAATGATCGCCGTCATGCCGTCATAGATGAAGAATACATACATAAAGGTACAGGTGGCGGGGATTAGCAGTACCCATAAAGCGGCGATCACAATGATCTTGGCCATACCGGAATTGATGAAGGCGAATGCTGTAAAGCAGATACCGAACACGACCGCTAACGCGAGAGTCGCGAAGATATTGTTTTTGAACTCACCGAAAGACATCAGAAAGCTGTTTTTGTATATGTGCTTCAACGGCAGATCATAGGTAATGGTCATCAAAGGAATGTAGAACGCCGTGTACAGCAAAAGCAGTGAGATCACAATGACGAAGAACAGCAGGACATAGAATAGCCAGCTTGCCGACAGCATCGAAACATACAGCGAGATCGACAGAACGCTGAGCATAGCGGCAACATAGATCAGAACGCCATGCAGCAGAAAACGCAGGAAGTTATCCTTGACGGCGCTCAGAAAGCTCTTGAAAACAGGGACGCCGCTCTCCCCTCTCGCAATATTGCGGCAGACCATGACCACTCCCGCGTAGAAAGGATAGAGCGGAATGATCGACAGCAGTAAGAACGGAACAGCCAGCGTATCCTTGAAGATAAGCGAATCAAGGAAGTAAAACGCCGCGAATACGACCGCCGACGGTACGGCAAATATCAAATTGGTGAGGAGGATACGGTGAAAGTTGGTAAAATACCTTTCAAGCAGTACCTCGAACCTGAATCTTTTTCTTTCGTTGTCCATAGAACCCTCAATTAAAAACTGAATTTATTAGCAAACAATACCCATAATACCATATCCACAACCGCACACCCGCTGACGGACAGCAGGGCGAATATGGTCTTTTTGATAAACATCTTGATGTGAGAACGTATCTCAGGCTCGCGCTCACAGCCGAACATCGACAGCCTGAGAAAACGATAAGACGTCCGAAAACTGTATGCCGCGTAGCGGATCAGCGCAAAGAGGAACAGGACCGTCCCCGGCAATACGACCAGTATGTAGAAGCCGATACCCGACAGCCTGTACTGTGAAAAGACAAACGCGGAAGATAGCCCGACCGTAAAGCCTTTCAATGCAGACAGGATCGGTACCGTCAAAAAGCCCCACACGGAAAAGCCGGACAGGAAAATGCAAAAGATAAAGAGGAAGTATGACACAAAGCAGGAGATAAAAATGCTGAAAACATTCATCTCCATCCGCGCGTCGATATTCGTCACAAACAGCAGATCCAGCTTTTCAAAGGTTTCTTTGCCGAAGCCCCGACCGCTGACAGCGCCGATGATCAGTCCTAAAAGGAACATGACGCCGAATACCGCTTGCAGACCGTATCGGGATAACAGCTTCTTGAAGTCGTATCCGTGCTGACGCAGATCGGGTAACGGTAATGGTTTTTGATTGTTTCTGAACGTAAATACAAAGCCCTTCATAAAATCACCTGAATCATCTTATGCAGGGCTTGTATGGTTTATGTGTACAAGTTATCAGTAAGTACGGAAGGATTTATTTCTCGCGCAGGCGAATTTGATCGGATATTTATAGTTGCCGTAATCCGCCTCATAATCGCCGTAGAGGAACATCTCTGTTTCATCGACGCGACGGTATAACAGACCGTAAACGCACTGATCGCCGGCATGATGATACTGACAGAGCTTGTCGATAAAGCCTTGTTTAGCGATATAGTTGAAGTCGCGCGTACCGTTATTGGAGCAATTACACAGCGCAGAGATCAGTTCGTCGTCGTCAAACAGCGGACCTGTGCCGCAATTGTAGGTATAGCAGACCAGCGCGTCGAATTGCTGCTGATTGAATTTGATCTTCTTATCAAGCAGGAAGGTGTTGACGTCTTTGGAATAGCCGGCGTCATTGACATTCTGAACAAGATAAGCGTAGGCTTCGTCCTTGGTCAGATCATTATAGAACTTCTCTCCTGTGAATACCAGTACGCCGTAGCCGAGCGTGGGATCGTCCGTATAGGTGTCGATATAAACAGACGGTAAGAAGCCCTCAAAGGTCGCTATCAGCTGGATTAGCGCATCGGAAGCGCGGCGCGGAGCGCAGACAGTGGTCTTCATATCGGTGGAATTCGCGACAAAGGCAGTCGTTTCGCCGTCTTTGCAGGAGTACCAGCCTTCTCCGTAATTGAACTGCGAATATGCTTTGACGTTATAGGTACCCGCGCTCGAGAAAGAGGTCGTCCCCTTCCAGACATAGGTCTCGCCGTCTTTGACCTTAGAGGTCGCGTTGACATAGCGGATCTCTGAGCCGACGGTGACAGCGAATCTGACAGCGGTACGCATCGTGTCGGTAATGCAGACAAGGGTAACTTCTTGGTTCTTTGCGGCGCAGTTCGGGGATGAATAAGCGAACCGAACGGGATAAGAAGATTCGACCGTCATAAGACAGGTGGCGGCGCCTGTAGAAGTGGAAACGGTGATGACGGCAGTACCTGCCTTCTCGCCCTTTACCAGTCCGTAGCTGAGTTCGTTATAGACAGAAGCGACCGATGGATCGGAGCTGCTCCATGTCACGCCTGAGGTGGTACTTCTGAGCATGATAGTCATGAAGCGGTCAACTGAGGCGGTTTTATGAGAAAGGTTCACGGAAGAACCGGATTTGACAGTGATCTTACAGGTTGCGGATTTTGTCGAGGTACTCGCCGTGATGGTGACGGTACCTGTCGCAAGCGCGGTAACGATACCGTTACTGTTGACGGTAGCGACAGAAGTATTAGAGCTCTTGAAACTGACAGCGGCGTTGGACTTTGCAACGACATGATAATAGTTGCCTTTATAAACAGTCGCGGTGGTTGCGTTGATTGAAAGAGTCTCGGAAACACTTGTCGGCTGAGGAGCAGTCGTCGGAGTCTGCGTCGGTTTCTGCGTAGGAGCGGGAGCCTGAGTAGGCTTCTGGGTCGGAGCTTGCGTCGGCGGCTGAGTAGGTTCGGGGGGATCGGTCGGCTCGTCAGTCGGCTTTGGCGCAGGGGGCTGAGTGGGCGCGTAGCCCTCACCGACGTAAACGGTACATGTCAATACGCTTTCGGTTACGCGGTCGGAAACAGCGACCGTAGTCATGCCGCTCTTTTTGGCAGTGATGACGCCCGAAGCGGAGACGTCGGCAATCAAGGTATTTGAAGATGTAAAAACGGCTCTCGTATTAATTGTGTGAGAATACGCGTCAAGCAGATTCAGCTGATAGCGTTCATTGATATCAAGATATACGACGGATCTATTCAGATATAGCTCCGTGATATCTGTACGGATATCCGTGTCATGATCGGCAGGAATACTGTCTAAGGAAACGTTGCGGTGGGTGTAGCCGATCTCAGCAAGCTCGTCTTCTATATCATAAGCGACCTCTGCCCCATCGGATTCAGCAGCGGAGACAGCGGGATAGGAAAATACGAAAATCGATAGCATAAGCGCGACGACCAGCGTCAGCGATATGATACCGTCGATATACTTTTTCATATTCGTATCTCCTTTCTTTTACAATTATCTATCATAATGATACTATTATTTGACGATTAATGCAATGTGAGTTACAGTTTTGTATTCTTATTGAATCGATTATGCCATTTTATCAGGTAAATGGTAACAAGTCTTGTAACACAAAAGTCGTAAAGAATGAAGAAAATGTTGCCGATGATCAAAAACAGCCATGGCAGATACACGCCGAACAGCGTAAAGCTCTCTTTCGGGATATTCAGCACCAATGTACCGATAAAGAACGCGGCGATGATACAGACGTTGAACAACGCGAATTTGACGATGTACTGTACGATCTTAGATGGGATACGTTCGATCAGGCTTTTAATGATCGGATAAAAACCCAAGAAGGCGGTATAATACAAAACGGCCTCTTTATCCGTGACCAAAAGGAAGGATAAAACAGCCGTAACAAAATAAACCGCGACAGCATATCCATAGCCGAGGTTGATAACGAGCAATATCAAAAGGATACCCGCGAAGGTAGGAAAGGCGAAGGTGCCGAAGGGTATCACCGAACAGAGAAACATCAAAACAAGACTGAGGGCGGCTACTACGCCGCCCAAAGCAACTTTTACGGAAGTTTTCATATCAGCACCCGCGACAGCAATTGCACAGGCAATTTGCGCACAAGATACCGCTGCAGATATCGCACGCGGAACAGCCCATGTTATCGGAGGTATTGTAGCCGGGATTGTTATAGGTACGGCGGGCGTTCATGCTGTTGAAAGCCGCCTGATACTCCTGATTGCCGGGGTCCATCTGGTAGGCGCGCTGGAAGTAGTTATACGCTTGATCGTTCCAACCTTTTCTGGAAAAGACCATACCCATGAGGAAATACCACTCCGCGTTGCGGCTGCCCTCGGGTACGCCGTTGAGCAGCTCCATCGCGTCGTCGAGTCTGCCGTTCATGATATACTGGCGCACGTCGGGATAAGAGGTGCGGTTATAAGAGGACGACGAGCCGTAAGAGCCTGTAGAAGAAGAACTGCGCGAACCGTTGCGACGCATATCACAGATCCTGTCATACGCCTCGTTGATCTCTTTCATCTTCTCCTCCGCCAAATCCGCTAACGGACTGTCGGTGTAGTTGTCAGGATGATATTTTTTCGCCAGATTGCGGTAGGCGGTTTTGATTTCTTCATCTGTCGCGTTCTCGGATACGCCGAGCACTTCGTAGGGATTCTTCATTTAAGCCTCCGTGATGTCTGTTTGAAAGCCTGATAAAATCTTATTTTGTATATTGACGCAGGACACACACAGTACGTTATTGATGATACTGTCGTATCTGCCTTTTTCGTATAGTCCGTAGGAAAGCAATGCTTCGGATAAGGCATGATTAAGATTTCCTCGGATATTCTCAACGGAATCGTCGGTGTTCGGTAACAGGAAAGGATTGAAATTATGGTGTTTTTTATCCTTTTCGTAATCATCGGCGGCATCAATCAGATAGATCCACCGCCCCATATAATAGCCTAATGTCTGAAAGACGCGCTTTGTTGTATTTTGATCGAGATTATCTCTCAGAGGAATTTCTTCCGTCAGCAAAGCGCACATCTCGCCCAGCATATCGGCGGTTGGCTGAGCCGCTCTGTCGAGGACGCAGTCGGGATTGTTCTCTGCTTTGAGCTGTTCTTCCATCATTTTTGAAACGGAAATATCGATTTCAGGATATTTCTTTGCGGCTTTCTTACGCCAGCTTGCGAAGAATGGCTGGACTAATCGGTATATGATTCGCTTGTACCATGGCGAGTCGAGCAGGTTATCCTTCAGCTTATAATAAGCTGAGATAACGGAAAGAGCCGCCGCAAGAGAAAACGCCTTGGTTTTAGTATCCGCATAATGGCATTTTTTGAAGGGGTTAAAGCGGCATCTGCCCTCTTTGAAGCAGGGAGGTTCTTGACAGAGATCCAGTCCGAGCATGGCGTAAAAGGTGCAGTCGTAGCTGAGGATAAAGCGCGCAAAGACAGAATATTCCTTACCAAGCTGTTTGCACAGGGTACAGTATATTCCCTTGTAGGCTTCATATTCTTTACCCAGCAGATTAGCGCTGTCGACCTTGATATATCCAAACAAGTCCATATCCCCCATATTAATTATCATTATTCTATCATATTCCGATACTTGATACATTAACAAAATATGAATTTTAGCGCATTATATGTTGTATTTCCGGCATGGAGGCGATATAATGAATCTGTATTATTACAAAGGAACAAGGATATGAACGTATTTGATTTTGATAAAACCATCTATTACAATGATTCGACCCGAGATTTTGTGCTCTGGTGTTTTCGTCATTACCCGAAAACGCTTTTATATCTGCCGTTGATCGGCTACGCCACCGTGCGGTATTATGCCTTTCATATTGGTACGAAAACCGAATTCAAGGAAAAGATGTATCGGTTTCTGAAAGCGATCAAGGGTAAAGAGGACGTCGAGCGCTTCTGGAAAGAGAAAATATCGGGGATCAAACCATTTTACAAAAAGATACATAAAGATGATGACGTCATCATCTCCGCTTCTCCCGAATTCCTTTTAAAACCACTTGAAAAGAAGCTGAACATCACCGTGATCGCTTCAAAGGTCGATATCAATACAGGCAAGTATGACGGTCTGAATTGTTATCATGCCGAAAAGGTGAAGCGGTTCAGGGAGCTTTATCCCGACGGTAAGATCGAGAGCTTTTACTCTGACAGCTATTCCGACGAACCGCTCGCGCTGCTTGCCGACAAAGCCTATATCGTCGACGGCGATACGCTGATCGACTGGGATTACACTCACCACAAAAAGAATCTGCGCACATAATACGAATTTCAAATAAACTTCCCCGATGCAAGCGCTAAAGCGTCCACCGGATACCTTACCTTTTTAATCGGTTGAGATTGCCACATCCCCTAATGGGGCTTCGCAATGACTATTGAATATAATCAGCCCTCTTGCCGTAAAGCAGGAGGGCTTCTCTTAGGGTTTGATCATTCTTCGGTTTCGCATCCACAACCGCAGCCGCTGTCGCCGCCGTTCTGGTCGGTGACATTTGGCGGGAAGAATTCGTCCGTCGGGAAGTCAAGGCGCGAGAACATCTCACACGGGCTGTCGGTAGAGTTTTCGCAGCGCTTTTCGGGAATACAGAAGTCGTAGGACGGAATGAGCATCTGTACGTTTCTCATGAGTTGAACGATCGAGAATACACCGAGGGTCGCCAGAACGATCTTTTCGCCGTCCTCGCTGATGTTCCCGCCGATATAATCGAGAATACTTTCGGGAATGTTGTAATTCAAAACGTTGGTATCAAGATACTGCTGTTTGTCTTTGACGGATACCGCGAGTGCGATGGGCTTTGCGACCTGCACGTTTGCTGTAGGCAGGCTGCGCATGGACAGGTTCTGTACGTCGTACCCGTCCGCTGTCATATCCGACGAGAATACGCGGACATTGCCTTCCGAACCGTAAAGAATGACCTTCTTATCCGAGATACACAGACCGTTCACCTGCTGCGGCGCGGTATTGGTTGACGGATAGATGTCAAGCGTCACGCCGAAATAGAAGATGATATCGATGGAATAGAAGCCGCGGTTAAACGGTACAGGCTCGATATCGAGCACTACGTCCAACGCGTCCGCACTGCGGATACGGATATTGGCGGCGGCGTCGATCAGCTCCTGTGACGCTTCGCTGACGTAGACAGGCAGGTCGGACAGACAATCTTTGTCGCCGCAGCTGTCATAGACGCGGCGCGCGTCAATGCATACGGGCTCGCCCTGAGGACGGTTTTGAGCCGTTTCAACTACATTATCAGGCATAAGTAAAACCTCCGATTTATGATTTGATGGAATTCATCATTACATAATACGGAGGTTTTCATCATTTGTGATTAAAAGTGCCGTTACATGATACGAAAAGTACTCAGATCAACTCAGTATCTCCATTTTGGCAAAGTTCGCCATCAGCGTTTTGGTGCCGACCTTATCAAAGGCGATCTCCAGCATGGTATCATTGCCCATCGGAGTCGCGTTCAATACCAAGCCCTTGCCGAACGCCTTGTGAAATACGGTGTTGCCTACCTTATAATGGTTCGCAGTAGGCGCGGTCACGGGCTTTTTCTTCATAAAGGGGTTGAACTGCATTTGCTGTTGAGGGTGTGAGCCCGTCACACGATTCGCGTATGGATTCTCGTTCCCTGTTCTGTCGATGAGTGCGGACGGTATCTCGGTAACGAATCTGGACTCACGGTTATGCGTTGTCGAACCGAAGAGCATTCTCTCTCTGGTCTTGATCAGATAGAGCTTCTCTTTCGCGCGGGTGATACCGACGTACGCAAGGCGGCGTTCTTCGTTGAGCTCGCCCGGCTCCATGATCGTCGCCATCGACGGGAACACACCGTCCTCCATACCGGGAATGAAAACGACAGGGAATTCAAGACCCTTCGCGGAATGGAGCGTCATCATCACGACGCTGTCGGTCTCGGCGTCATAATTATCAATATCCGTCATCAGGGAGATCTCCTCAAGGAACGCGCCTAAGGTCGCGTCGTCGCCGTAATCCTCCTGGAATTTGATAATATTTGAGGACAGTTCGTCGATATTCTCAATGCGCTGTTCGTAATCGTCTTTTTCGGCGATCAGATAATTCTTGTAATCGGTATGCTCTAAAATCAGGTTGTATAATTCTGCAATAGAATAATCACCTGACTCAGCGGCTTCGACAAAGCCCTCGATCAGCTTAGCAAAGCTCTCGAGCTTGACGGCGGCACGGGACAAAGTAGGATAATCCGTCGCGTGTCTGATGACGGAATAAACGCTCTCGCCGATACCCGCGGCGATCTCGGCAACCTTGGTCATCGTCGCTTCTCCGATCGCTCGCTTGGGCTTATTGATGATACGGCGCAGACGGATATCGTCGTGCGGATTGTTGACGACCTGTAAGTATGAGGTCATGTCCTTGATCTCCTCGCGGTCATAGAAGCGATGGCCGCCGATCACACGGTGCGGGATACCCGAACGGGACAACGCCTGTTCAACGGCGTTCGACTGCGCGTTCATGCGGTACAGGATCGCGTAATCGGAGAAGCTGCGACCTTTCGACACGCCGTCGAGGATCGTGCGCGCGATAAAGAGCGCCTCTTCCCTCTCGCTTGACGCGGTATGTACGGTGATGAGGTCGCCCTTGGGATTTTCCGTCCACAAGGTCTTGCCTTTTCTCTCCTCGTTGTTTTTGATAACGTTATTCGCCGCGTCAAGGATCGTGCCTGTACTGCGATAGTTTTGCTCCAGACGGATCACGACAGCGCCCTTGAATTCATTTTCAAAGCTGAGGATATTCTCGATCGTCGCGCCGCGGAAGCGGTAGATACTCTGGTCATCGTCGCCGACGACACAAAGATTGTTTCTCGCCTGAGAAAGCAGGCTGATCAGACGGTACTGGCTTTTATTGGTATCCTGATACTCGTCGACCATGATGTATTTGAATCGGCGCTGGTAGTATTCCAGTACATCTTGATTCTGTTCAAACAGCTTGATCGTATAGCAGATCAGATCGTCAAAATCCATCGCGTCGGAGGTCAGCAAACGCTGTTGATAAAGCTCATACGCTTGAGCGATATACTTCAGTCGGCTGTCGTAGGACGCGGCGGTCTTGACGTCCTTCGGCTCTTTCATCTTATCCTTGTATTTTGAGATTTCGTTCAAGACCCTTTTATGTGACAAAACCTTTTCGTCGATATTGAGCTGTTTAAAGATCTCTTTCATCAATCGGCGAGAGTCATCGGTATCATAGATCGTAAAATGGCTCGTAAAGCCCAATCTGTCGCCGTATCTGCGCAGAATTCTGGCACAGGTGGAATGGAAAGTAGCCGCCCATACCTCGTCTGCTCCTTCCCCGCCGACCGCTTCGATACGCTCTTTTAACTCGCCCGCGGCTTTGTTGGTAAAGGTGATAGCTAAGATCTGCCAAGGCTGAGCCAATCCCGCACGGATGATATACGCGATGCGGTTGACGAGCACGGTGGTCTTGCCCGAACCCGCTCCCGCTAAGATCAGTACGGGACCCTCTGTCTGGAAGATCGCCTGCTGCTGCATATTGTTAAGCGTTGAAAATTGTGCTTTGATTTCAACTAAATTCGTCATAATATCCCTCTAAATTCAAATTCGTCAACCATTGTAACATATCAAATCGTTTCTATAATTCTCATTGAAAATGATAAAATTTCAATGTTGTAACAATAGTGAGCATGAAATGAATCGAAGTTCAATTAAAAGAAAAGCAGTCGAGAATTTCATCCCGACTGCTTTCCTGTATTCAGCGTGATCATATCACAAAATCATCGTCTTCAAAATTTTTAGGCAGGCTTTGCGTCTTATTCGATGTTGAACATCTGGTTGAATCCCGTAAGTAAAAATATGTCCCGTACAGACTGAGTGAGATTGCGGACGACCATCTCTCCCTTGTCCTCCATAGCCTGCGCCGAGCCGAGCAGGACGCGCAGTCCCGCACTGGAGATGTAATCCACCTTTCCAAAATCAAAAATCAGCTTCTTTGCGTCACCGACTACTTCAGTCACCTTGCTCTGAAGCTCGGGAGAAGTGTTGGTGTCAATTCTGCCTTCAAGCATAAAGGTGTATTCTGCTCCGTCTTTTAACGTTTCTATCTTCAGATAGTTGTTACCACCCGCATTTGAAGCGGTATTCTTCTTTTTTCCAAAAAGTCCCATGTTAGTATCCTCCTGATTGTAATTTACTGAGTTTTATTGATTTACCTCGTGATCCCGAAGCTCTTTTTGAGCCTCGGAATCACTTTTGCCGAACAACTTCGGAATCTATAGCTGTTTATTCAGCGGCTTCTTCCTCTTTTCTCTTTTTCAATTTGGGGAGCATCACAAGCGAAGTGCCGAGGATGCCGAATCCGATTTCGGCACATACTGTCAGCACCGGAGATTAGTACAGATACATTTTGAGTAAACCTCCTTAAGATAATCGAATGATTTATTAAATTGAATTCTGTTTTGATGAATTCAAAGAGATCCTTTTTCAAGGCTGTCGGCTGCGGTTAGGATTATCTATCTACGAGATTTCCCCGAAAGCAGAGAAAGATACTTGGAATGACCGTGACGACCACTTGACCTAATATGGAATAATCATACAAAAATCCATGATTAATTCTACCTAATTATAATGATTTTTTCAAGAGTGGGGTTCCAGAATGGAACTCTAAGATAAAAAATTTTTTCTTTAACGTCTTGTGTTTACATCATTTATCAGTTAAAATCATAATCGGAATGATCGGATTTTTGAAATTTGATACTAATCCTTGATAAAAAGATTTAATCAGATATTAGTGATATATTTCGGATAGCGCAATAGATGATAAAGATTTTTATTAAGGATTAGTATGAATATGTAATTTCTGCATCTGACCTATAGTCAAATAATTATTACAACAGGAGGATATAAACATGGGTCTTTTTAACAAAAAGAATAAGGATACTACATCGAGTTCGGACGGCAACAGCTATCTGAAGATCTCGATGACAAAAGACGGGTCCGAATACACCTTCCTGCTGGAAGGCAGACTTGACACGATCACTTCTCCCGATCTTGAAAGCAAGATCAATGAAGTTGTCGGTGGCGCAACGAAGCTGACCATGGATCTTGCTAAGCTTGAATACATCTCCAGCGCGGGATTGCGTGTTCTGCTCGGCGCTCTGCAGGATATGGAAGACAAAGGAGAGATGGTCGTTTGCAATCTCACTGAGCCTGTTCACGTGGTTTTTGAGCTGACCGGATTCGGTCGCTTGTTCAACATCGAGTAATAACTACATGGTCTTACACCGCTTGATGATAACGGTGAGGCACCAATATGACGGAGAGAACATATGATTAAGAAATTGAAAGATATCCGATTATACGGACTGATTTTTACTATCGCGTCCGCCTTATTTATCATAGGATTCAGCGCTCCCTTTTTTTCCGAAGCGAGATTGCTGCCGTATCTGTATAATTCCGGCGTAGATTCATTGGGAGCGTTAATATGCGCGGCGCTGTATTTTGGATGTATGGCGCAGAAAGGTGAAGGGATAAGAGCCTTCAGAATACTGATCCTTTTGGTAAGCGCCTGCTTTGTCGCCAATGAAATAATCTGCTATACGGTACTGGTGCCGGATAGCCGTACGCTCTGTTTCATTTTCTGCCTTTTGAGCAAGCTGATCGATCTTGCAATGATCTTCCTCTTCTACCTGTATGTAAGAGAAACGCTCGGCTTTGAGGGAAAGCTCGCCCGTTTCGCAGAAAAGCTTATCCCTATCCTGTTGGTCGTTCAAACGATTGTTTTGCTCGCAAATATTTTTACACCGGTTACCTTCACAATCACCGCTGAAGGGATGTATGAGGAAACGGCAATCAATTTGATCGAGGAAGTTTTCCTTGCAGTGACATCTGTTCTTACGGCCATAATGATACTTAAGTCCCATAACCCGGTCAGCCAGAAAGCGGCTGCTTTGACTTTTATCATTTTGCCGCTCATCGAATTTATCCTGATCGGCGGCAGCTTCGGCGAAGCCAGCCAGTACGGGATCGTTTTGATGTCGCTGATCATCATGTACTGTGTGATCTTCAACGCCAAGAGCAGGAAGCTGGCGTCTACGGAGACCGAGCTCAATATGGCGACCGAGATCCAGACCGGTATGCTCCCTTCCATCTTCCCGGCTTTTCCCGAACGGCCGGAGTTTGATATCCATGCTTCCATGGATCCGGCTAAGGAGGTCGGCGGAGACTTCTATGACTTCTTCATGATCGATGACGATCACCTCGGAATGGTGATCGCGGACGTATCCGGAAAAGGTGTTCCGGCGGCGCTGTTTATGATGTCCTCAAAGATCCTTATCAACGACCACGCTCTTATGGGCGGCTCTCCGGCAGAGATACTCGAAAGAGTCAACAAGCAGGTCTGCGCCAACAACGATGCGCATATGTTCGTGACGGTATGGCTGGGTATCCTCGAAATCAGTACAGGCAAGCTCACTACCGCGAGCGCCGGTCATGAGTATCCTATCATCAACACGACCGGAAAATATGTAATGCTGAAGGACAAGCATGGTCTGGCGATCGGCGCATTTGAAATGTCCAAGTATAAGAACACCGAGATCCAACTCAAGAAGGGCGACAGCATTTTTGTTTACACCGACGGCGTTGCCGAAGCCACTGACGCGAACAATCAGCTCTTCGGTACAGACCGCACCGTTGAAGCGCTCAACGCGATTCCTAAGGGCGCTTCACAAAAAGAGATTCTGGCGGGAGTACGCGCCGCTGTCGACGCTTTTGTGAAAGAAGCTCCTCAGTTTGACGATTTGACGATGGTCGGATTGAAATACAACGGTTCTCCGGATGACGCCACTGCGGAGGAAGATCCATGAAAGAGCTTGTCATCGCGGCTGACAGGAATAATCTGCTGAAGGTACAGTCGTTCATCGATGAACAGTTGGAAGATGCAGGCTGTCCGATGCTGACGCAAATTGCGATCGACGTTGCGGTTGAGGAGCTTTTTGTCAACATCGCCAGCTATGCCTACGATCAGAAAATCGGGGTCGCCGTGGTGCAGGTTGAAATGCTGGATGATCCGCTCTCGGTTGAGATCACCTTTATCGACAACGGCAAGCAGTACGATCCTCTCGCAAAGCCCGATCCCGACATCACGCTTGGTGTCAAAGAGCGCAAAAAAGGCGGGCTGGGCATCTATATGGTCAAGAACAGCATGGACGATATGCGCTATGAATACAAGGAAGGAAAGAATATCCTTACCATAAAAAAGAATTTGAATTAAGCCGATAGAGTAGTATGGATGATTACTTTATCGGTCACTGAAAAGGAAACAACATGAATGTATATGATTTTGATAAAACGATATTCCCTACGGACTGTTCGATCGACTTTTTTATCTGGTGTATGAAACGGCATCCTAAGCTGTGTTTCACCTTTGCTCCGAAAGTGGTAATAAACCTGATCAAGCGAAAATTGGGAATAATGCCGGAGTATCTGATGCAGCGTGAGTTTTTTTGCTATTTGACGCTGATCGATGATTTTGATGAACAGATCGAGCGTTATTGGGACAAAAACGAGAAAAAGATCACCCCTTGGTATCTGGCTCAAAAAAAGCCCGACGATCTGATCATCAGCGCGTCGCCCGACTGCATCATCGGACCTATTGCTAAAAGGCTCGGCGTGAACTTCATGGCGACGGAATTCAACCGTAAGTACGGAGTGTTTTTGCATAACCTGATGTACGCGCAGGAAAAGGCACAGTACATGATCGACCACGGCTTTCCGAAAATCGATCATTTTTATTCCGACTCTCTTTCGGACACACCGATTGCTTTGTGCGCCGAAAAAGCGTATCTGGTAAAAGATAAAGCCCGTACCATCGTTGACTGGCCTGATTTGGACGAGGAAACCCTTAGTAAGGTTTATGAGAAAGTCGACACGGGATGGAGCGTCCATATCGACGAATAAGAGGATGAGTCAATGTATATCATCATTTATGACTTCGGAACAAGCAGCGTTAAAACCTGCCTGTTTCAAATCGATTCACAAATCCATCTTGTAGCGGGCGCTTCTGCCGAGTACGGCCTTTACGTTTCCGATAACGGAGGCGCGGAACAGGATGTGGAAGAATGGTGGAACGCGATTTGTTCAACTACGCGTAATGTGTTAAAGAAATCAGATGTTAAACCCAATGAAATAGAAGGAATGGCGTTCTGTTCTCAGATGCAGGGAGCGGTTTTTGTTGACGAAAACGGAAACGCCCTCAGACGCCCGATGAACTATCTCGATCAGAAGGGCTTTAAAGAATACAAGGAATGTATGGGCAGCGGCATCATCAAGGTTTCAGGCTGCAGCCTTTATAAGCTTGTGCGGAATCTGCTTGTCAATTACGCGGGCTCAACCAGCGCAAAGGATCCGGTATGGAAGTACAAGTGGGTGGAAAACAACGAACCGGAGACTTTCAAAAAGATCTATAAATGGTTGGATATCGGTGACTACCTCGTTTCTCGCTGCACCGGCAGGATCGTCAGGACTGCCGATACCGCCTTTGCGACCTTCCTTTATGATACACGTAAGGGGAAGGAAGGATGGAACAAAGGTCTTTTGAAGATGTACAAAGTGAATCCCGATCATATGCCTCAGATCATCGACTGCACGGATTTAGTCGGAGGGCTTACAGAGAAAGCGGCTCGGGAGCTCGGGCTCGTAGAAGGAATCCCTGTCTTCGGTGGCGGCGGCGACACCACCTTTGTCAATATCGGCGCCGGATGCACAAAACCGGGAGACACGCACATTTATGTCGGAACATCGGGATGGGTATCGACCTTTATGGATCATCAAACCGTCGATATCAATGCTATGATAACAGGCGTTCTGTCCGCCAAGCACGGTTACTTCAATTATTACGCGGAATTGGAAACAGCCGGAAAATGCTTTGAATGGGTCATGGAACATCTTGCGTTGGATGAAATCGGCGTTTATCTGAGCAACACCACTGTGACAGATGATATCGAAAGCAAGTATACAAGCCTCTATGATTATCTTTCCGTAGAGATCAGCAAGATACCTCCCGGAGCAAACGGCGTGATCTCTGTCTCTTATACACAT